>NZ_JBSFMS010000034.1:0-58180 GCF_053599675.1 Streptomyces sp. NPDC000880
GCTCGCAGGACGTCCCCGGCGGACGTCCTTCAGTGCTGACTACGCCTTCGTCAGGTCCTCGACCTCTTCCTCGGGCTCACGGCCCGGGGTGGTGAGGTTGAACTTGACGATCGCGAAGCGGAAGGTCACGTAGTAGACCGCCGCGAAGACCAGGCCGATCGGGATGATCATCCAGGGCTTTGTCGCATGGGTCCAGTTCAGCGCGTAGTCGATGAAGCCGGCCGAGAAGTTGAAGCCCGCGTGGACGCCCAGGCCCCAGGTCACGGCCAGCGAGACGGCGGTGAGGACCGCGTGGATCACGTACAGCAGCGGTGCGATGAACATGAACGAGAACTCGATCGGCTCGGTCACACCCGTCACGAAGGACGTCAGTGCCAGCGACACCATCATGCCGAGGACGGCCTTGCGCCGCTCGGGGCGGGCGCAGTGCGCCATGGCGAGGGCGGCGGCCGGAAGGCCGAACATCATGATCGGGAAGAAGCCGGACTGGTACATGCCCGCCGTCGGGTCACCGGCCAGGAAGCGCGTGATGTCGCCGTGCACGACCTCGCCGGCGGAGTTGGTGAAGTCACCGAGCTGGAACCAGGCGACGGTGTTCACGAACTGGTGCATGCCGATCGGGATCAGCGCGCGGTTGACGCCACCGAAGAGGGCCGCGCCGCCGGCGCCGAGGCCGGTCATCCACTCGCCGAAGTGCGAGATGCCGTTGCCGATGGGCTCCCAGACCAGGCCGAAGCAGACACCTATGACGATGCCGACGAACGCCATGATGATCGGGACGAGGCGACGGCCGTTGAAGAAGCCGAGCCAGTCGACCAGCTTGGTGCGGTGGAAACGCTGCCACAGAATGGCGGCCAGCAGACCCATGACGATGCCGCCGAGCACACCAGGGTCGTTGTACGTCGCGGCGACGTCCTTGCCGTCCATGACCACGGCCTCGGTCACCGGAAAGGCCTGCAGCACCTTGCTGTAGACGAGGAAGCCGACCAGTGCGGCGAGCGCGGTGGAGCCGTCCGCCTTCTTGGCGAAGCCGATCGCGACGCCTATGCAGAACAACATGGGAAGCGCGCCCGTTATGGCACCGCCGGCGTTGTTGAAGACGGCGGCGACCTTGTCCCAGCCGAGCCCGTCCTTGCCGAAGATGTCGTCCTGGCCGAGCCGTACCATGATGCCCGCCGCCGGCAGCACGGCGATGGGAAGCTGAAGGCTTCGGCCAACCTTCTGCAGGCCCTGGAACAGGCCGGCTCCCCGCTTCTTCGCGGGGGCCGCCGTGGCGGTGGCGGTGGTCATCAACGTCCTCCATGTGCCGGATGCTGCCGGGGACATGGGGGGAGGCAGCAGTGTGGGTGGTCTACACCACTCAATGGTGCAGGCCAGTTTTAGCACGGTGAGGGCGGGATAAGGAACCTCCGATTCCTATGACAAGTCCCATAACTCGATATACGCGACATAAGGCCCCCGGAGCACACGTCCATGGGGCCTTATGAGGCATTACTTCAGGGGCCAGAGGGCCCAAGAACCGCTGCCCTACTTGATCACTTCCCGCTCCAGTTCACCCTCGACTTCCTCCGGCTCACGCCCCGGCGTCGGGATATTGAACTTGGTGATCGCGAATCGGAAGATCGCGTAGTACACCACCGCGAAGCCCAGGCCGATCGGAATGAGCAGCCAGGGCTTGGTCGCCAGGTTCCAGTTGATGACGTAGTCGATCAGACCCGCCGAGAAGCTGAAGCCGTCCTTGGCCCCGAGGCCCCAGCTCACCGCCATCGAGACACCGGTGAGCAGTGCGTGGATCACGTACAGCAGTGGCGCGACGAAGAGGAACGAGTACTCGATCGGCTCGGTGATCCCGGTGACGAAGGACGTCAGCGCGACCGACAGCATCAGACCGCCGATCTCCTTGCGGCGGTGCGGCTTGGCGCAGTGTGTGATCGCCAGCGCCGCCGCGGGGAGAGCGAACATCATGATCGGGAAGAAGCCGGTGGTGAACTGGCCCGCATTCGGGTCGCCCGCCAGGAACATGCTGATGTCGCCGTGCACGACCGTGCCGTCCGGCTTGGTGTAGCTGCCGAACTGGAACCAGATGGGCACGTTCAGGAACTGGTGCAGGCCGACGACGAGCAGCGCCCGGTTCGCGACACCGAAGATGCCCGCACCCCACTCGTCCAGGTTCACCAGCCAGTCGCTGAAGCTCTCCAGCGCGTCGCCGACCGGCGGCCAGATCCACAGGCACAGGGCCGCGAACGCGATCGCGACGAAGGACATGATGATCGGGACGAGTCGGCGGCCGTTGAAGAAGCCGAGCCAGTCCACCAGTTTGGTGCGGTGGTAGCGCTGCCAGAAGTAGGCGGCCAGCAGGCCCATGACGATGCCGCCGAAGACGCCCGGGTTCTGGTACGCATACGCCACGACGGTGCCGTCCTGTGACTGGCAGCCGACGGTCACCGCCCTCGCCGCGCCCTCGCAGTCCTTGGGGAACTGGTGCAGAACGCCGTAGTAGACGAGGAAGCCCGCTACGGCCGCGAGCGCTGTGGAGCCGTCGGACTTCTTGGCCATGCCGATCGCCACACCGACGCAGAACAGCAGCGGCAGGCCGATGTTGGGGTCCAGCAGCGCGCCGCCGGCGCCGGCCATCACCTTGGCGACGTCGTTCCAGCCCAGGCCGTCCGCGCCGAAAACATCGGGCTGGCCGAGCCGGTTGAGGATGCCGGCCGCGGGGAGGACGGCGATCGGCAACTGTAGGCTGCGGCCCATCTTCTGGAGCCCCTGGAAGGCACCGGTCCACCACTTGTGCAGTGGCGCGGCAGTGCTGTCCGAACTCATCGGCGTCCTCCCGGAAGATGCCTGGGTTGGCAGGTGCTGCAGACTGGTGTAGACCAGTCCCGATATGGTCCCGGGATCCAGTCACGGGACAGGGTTCCGGTGATCGTCATCATTCGGTACGAGATGGTTACTCGCCCGTGAAGATGGGCCAACCGTGCGTTACCGTGACAAAGCGGACCGATGGTAGGTCGAGGCAGCGCTGAGCGCCCAGCAAACGCGCTCTTGAACGCAGGGAGAAGACATGGCCAGCAAGGCTGAGAAGATCGTTGCCGGGCTCGGCGGGATCGACAACATCGAAGAGATCGAGGGCTGCATCACCCGCCTTCGTACCGAAGTCATCGACCCGGCCAAGGTCGACGAGGCCGCCCTCAAGGCCGCCGGCGCCCACGGCGTCGTCAAGATGGGCAACGCGATCCAGGTCGTCATCGGCACCGACGCCGACCCGATCGCCGCCGACATCGAAGACATGATGTGAGCCGCTGAGCCACGCCACCGTACGAAGCCGTACGAGAGGGGCCCCGTTCCGACCGGAACGGGGCCCTTGCGCATGCCGAACGAAGCCCCCGCACACGCGGAACAGGGCCGCGCACACAGCAGCTAGGCTCGACGCCATGTCTCGAATCGACGGCCGCACCCCCGAACAGCTCCGCCCGGTCACCATCGAACGCGGATGGAGCAAGCACGCCGAGGGCTCCGTCCTCATCGCCTTCGGCGACACGAAGGTCTTCTGCACCGCCTCGGTCACCGAAGGCGTCCCGCGCTGGCGCAAGGGCAGCGGCGAAGGCTGGGTGACCGCCGAGTACTCGATGCTGCCGCGCTCCACCAACACCCGTGGCGACCGCGAATCCGTACGCGGCAAGATCGGCGGCCGTACGCACGAGATCAGCCGCCTCATCGGCCGCTCGCTGCGCGCCGTCATCGACTACAAGGCGCTCGGCGAGAACACCATCGTTCTGGACTGCGACGTCCTCCAGGCCGACGGCGGCACCCGCACCGCCGCCGTCACCGGCGCATACGTCGCTCTCGCCGACGCCGTCGCCTGGGCCCAGGCCAAGAAGATCGTCAAGGCCGGCCGCAAGCCACTCACCGGGACCGTCGCCGCCGTCAGCGTCGGCATCGTCGACGGCACTCCGCTTCTCGACCTCTGTTACGAGGAGGACGTGCGCGCCGAGACCGACATGAACGTCGTCTGCACCGGCGACGGCCGCTTCGTCGAGGTCCAGGGCACCGCCGAGGCCGAGCCCTTCGACCGCAAGGAGCTCAACGCGCTCCTCGATCTCGCGACCGGCGGCTGCGCCGATCTGGCCGCGCTCCAGCTCGCAGCGCTCGCGTCGACCGAACCGCTCAGGTAAAGAAGCAACCAAGGACGCGCTACTGGGCGTCGATAGAGTCACGGGCGCACGGGCCGAACCGTGCGCCCGTCCGTATCCGGGAGGACAGTTCCATGTCTGCGCGCCGACGCATAGCCCTCACGCTCGCCACCGCCGCTCTGATCGTCCCGATCACCGTCGGCTGCAGCGCCATCGACAAGGCACTCGACTGCGTCGAGACCGCCGACGCCATCGCCGCCAGCGTCGACAAGCTCCAGCAGGCCGTCTCCAGCGCCGGCGACGACCCGACACAGGCCCGGCAGGCCCTCGACGACATCGACAAGGAACTGAAGAGCCTCAGCGACAAGACCGACAACGCGGACCTGAGCAAGGCCGTCGACAACCTGGGCACCGGCGTCGACAACGTCCGCAAGGCAATCGAGAACGGCGACGCCACCCCGGACATCAAGCCCGTCACCGACGCCGCGGGCGAGATCGGCAAGGTCTGCACACCCGGATAATCGGGGGCATGACCCGTCTGATCCTCGCCACCCGCAACGCCGGGAAAATCACCGAACTCAAGGCCATCCTCTCCGACGCGGGCCTCACTCACGACCTTGTCGGCGCGGAGGCTTACCCCGACATCCCCGACATCCCCGACGTCAAGGAAACCGGCGTCACCTTCGCCGAGAACGCCCTGCTCAAGGCGCACGCCCTGGCCCGGGCGACCGGCCTGCCGGCCGTCGCCGACGACTCCGGCCTCTGCGTCGACGTACTCGGCGGCTCGCCCGGCATCTTCTCCGCCCGGTGGGCGGGCCGACACGGCGACGACACGGCCAACCTGAACCTGCTGCTGGCCCAGCTCGCCGACATCGACGACGCCCACCGCGGCGCCCACTTCGCGTGCGCGGCGGCCCTGGCCCTCCCGGACGGCACCGAACGGGTCGTGGAGGGCCAACTGCTGGGAACCTTGCGCCACGCGCCCTCGGGCACGGGCGGCTTCGGTTACGACCCGATCCTGCAGCCGGAGGGGGAGACGCGTACCTGCGCGGAGCTCACGGCGGCGGAGAAGAACGCGATCAGTCATAGGGGGAAGGCGTTCAGGGCGCTGGTGCCGGTGGTGCGGGAGCTGCTGGGCTGAACGCAGACAGACAACAATGGCCTGCGAATCAAATCCCCTGATTCGCAGGCCATTCATTGTGCGGCGGAAGGGATTCGAACCCTCAAGCCTTTTCACAGGCCACAGATCCTAAGTCTGCTGCGTCGCCGTTGCGCCACCGCCGCTAGCCGCCTGCCATGGTACCGGGGCAGGCGGCTGAAGCAGATCGAGGTACTCAAAAGGCTCTTCGGCGCCGGCCTCCGCGACACCACGTGCTGGTGATGGCGTGGCAATTGGGACAGAGCAGCCGAAGGTTCTCGGCCCGGTCGTCGCTCCAGTCGCCGCTGATGTGGTCGACCTCCAGGGTCATGGGCTTACCGTTCCAGACTGGGCCCGTACCGCACCTGGCGCACTGCTCGGCAACGCCGATCTCGCGCAGTGCTCTGCGCAGCATCGCTGCGTGGGTGCGGCGCTTGCCGTTGTGCTTGACCAGCACATCCTTGGCGGCCCTGACCGGTGTTGGGCCGGGCTTCCCCCGCTGATGTGCCTGGCCCAAAAAGTGCCGCGTGTCCAGTCCGTCCTCGGCCGTCCAGCGGTGCAGCAGAGCCCGTTGGCTCTTGTTGTCCGGGCGGCCGAGCAGTCTCAGAGTTTCGGCGATGGAGACAGACTCGGCCACGGCCTGTCTCAAGTCCACTGTGGAGGGCCGTCGGCCCCCACCGGGGCGTGAGAAGTGCGAGACGTCGATGCCGTAGTGGCTGAAGCGGCTCATCAGATGGCGGCCGAGACGTTCATACGGGGTGGTGCCGAAGAACGCGATGACCTCATCGACGTCGCTGCACTGTGCTGCGGCTTCGGTCAGCAACTCATGCGTGTACTGCCTGCGTTGATTCATCGATACTCATCGCCGACACGCGATGGCCGGGAAGTGCCGGCTCTGCGCGCCTTGCCACGCCCCCGGTAGGTGTCCGTGGTCGAGTGGCAGTTTGGGCACAGGAGCCGCAGATTCTCGATGCGATTGTTTCGCCAGTTGCCATCGATGTGATCAACCTCGAGCGGCAGAGGGCAGCCCAGCCATTCGGACGTGATTTCACAGAGAGCGCAGGAGTCGGCGATGCCGAGTTCGAGCAGTGCCCTCTTGAGCCGCTCGCTGGGTACGCGGCGTGCGTTTGCCGATTGTTCCTCGACCAGGATTTCGGCGGCTGTTCTGCGGCGCCTGTGGTTCCGCATTCGATCGGTTCGCGCATGCGGTGTGAAGTGGGACGTGTCGATCCCAAGGGCTCGTATGCGACGGCTGAGGTGTGTGTGCTGGCCGCCCACGACATCAAGACCGAGCCGCCGCAACACCTCGCACACGCTGGTCGACGCGGCGACAGTCGATTCCAGGATGTCTCTTGTCCAGCGCGTGCCTTCGCGCTCGAAGTGAGAGGTGTCGACCCCCAACTTCCTCATGCGCTCGCGTATGTATGAGCGTCGCGAACTCTTGGGATCCACCCCGAGTTTCGTCAGCGCCTCGGACAACGTCCGCGACGAGTCGGCGGCCTCGGTCAGGCGCTCGCGTGTGTATGGACTGACTCCCATCGTCCCCTCCGTCCCCGGCCGCATGCTCGCGGCCTCGTACGGAGTAACGAACCGAATGTCGGACGGTCACGTCCGAAATGCGGAACAGGCCGCACCGCTTGTCGCGCGGTGCGCCCCGTTCCGTACGGGTGCGGACGACCTCAGATGCCGAGGTCCTTGATGATCTTGGCGACATGGCCCGTCGCCTTTACGTTGTACAATGCGCGCTCCACCTTGCCCTCCTCGTCGACCACGACTGTCGAGCGGATGACACCCGTCACCGTCTTGCCGTACAGCTTCTTCTCGCCGAACGCGCCGTACGCCGCCAGCGTTTCTTTGGACGGGTCCCCGACCAGCGTGACCTTCAGGCTCTCCTTGTCGCGGAACTTCGCCAGCTTCTCCGGCTTGTCCGGCGACACCCCGATGACGTCGTAGCCCGCGCCCGCCAGCAGGTCCAGGTTGTCCGTGAAGTCGCAGGCCTGCTTGGTGCAGCCGGGAGTCAGAGCCGCCGGGTAGAAGTAGACGATCACCTTCCGGCCCTTGTGGTCGGCGAGCGAGACCTCGTTGCCGTCCGCGTCGGGCAGGGTGAAGGCCGGGGCCGTGTCGCCGGGCTGGAGTCGCTCGCTCATGGTTCTCCTCGGGGGGACGTGAGGGTGTATGCCTGGTGTATGCCGTCGAGCGTAATAGGGGTGCCGTGGGGTCCGGGGGCTGCCGAGCTGACAGACTGTCGAGGAAGGACTACCGGACACGACCACGGAGGCAGTGCGGTGTCGGATGCCAGGACCCCTGCGCAGATCGAGGCGGACATCGTTCGCAGGCGCGACCAGCTTGCCGAGACGCTCGACGAGATCGGGGTGCGCATGCACCCGAAGACGGTCATCGGTGATGCGAAGGCCAGGCTCGCCTCGACCGTGGACCAGACCGCGGGTCGTGCCTTCGTCGTGGTGAACCGCACGGTGTCCGACATGAAGGCGCAGTTCGTGTCGGAGAAAGGCGCGCCCCGGCTGGAGCGGCTGGTTCCGGTGGCGCTGGTGGCCGTGGGGATCGTAGGCCTGCTCGCCGTGTCGGTGAGAAGGCGCCGGGGGTGACCCTCGGGCGTACGGAAGGCTCCCGGGCAGGTAGGTTCAAGGCGTGAGCGACAAGACCCACCACGACAAGCTGCCCATCCGGATGCTGCACGACCGCGTGCTGGTCAGGACCGACATCCCGGAGGGCGAGCGGCGTTCCAGCGGCGGCATCGTCATTCCGGCGACGGCGGCGGTAGGCAGGCGTCTGGCCTGGGCCGAGGTGGTCGCCGTCGGGCAGAACGTGCGCACTGTGGCGCCGGGCGACCGGGTGCTGTACGACCCCGAGGACCGCGCCGAGGTCGAGGTGCGGGGCGTGGCGTACGTACTGATGCGGGAGCGGGATCTGCACGCGGTCGCGGCGGACCGTTTCCAGGGTTCCGAGGACTCCACCGGGCTGTATCTGTAGAATCTGCGCCTCGCGATCGCAGGTCATGCCTGCCGTGGTGGGGTTGCAGGCGAACCCCGGGTCATTGATCGGCCGGCTCACCGGGGCCGGGCGGGACGGGTGGTTGTGGGCTTGCTGCCCGCGCCCCCGTCGGTCGTACCGCCGCTGGTCGTACCGCCGCCTTCGGTCCCGCCCTCGGTCCCGCCATCGGCCGGCCGCCGGTGTCCGTGCCCCCGTCGGTTTCACCGCTGTTCGTCGTCTCTCCGTCGGTGGTGCCCCCGTCCGTCTGCCCCTCGTTCTCGCCCGGTGTCTCGCTGGATGTCTCCCCCGGCGTCTCGCCCGGCGACTCCGGCTCCGGCTCCTGCTCCTGCGACGACTCGGCCGGCAGTTCCGGGTCCTCCCGCTCCCCCTCCTCCCCCTCCTCGTCCTCCGTGCCCTCCTGCAGTTCCAGGTCGAACTCCTCGATCTCGGAGCCCTCCAGCGCGGCGCCCGTGAACTGGCCCCAGATCTTCGCCGGCGCCCCGCCGCCGTTGATCCGCGGCAGCCCCAGCGCTCCGTACAGCGGCTTCTGCCCACCCGTTACCGGGTCCTGGCCCATCACCGCGACCACCGTGGCCAGTTTCGGGGTGTAGCCCGCGAACCAGGCCGCCTTGTCCTCCTCCGCCGTGCCCGTCTTGCCCGCGGCGGGACGGCCCGCCGACTGGGCCGCGGTGCCGGTGCCGTCGTCGACCACGCTCTGCAGGATCGAGGTGGTGGTGTCGGCGGCCTCCCGGCTGACGGCCTGCTCGCCGTCCTCCTTGGGCAGTCGGACGTCCATGCCGTTCTTGGTGACCTTCTCGACGAGGGTGTACGTGCCGTGCCTGCCGTGGTTGGCGAGCGTCGCGTACGCCTCCGTCATGTCGAGGACGCTCGCGGTGGCGGTGCCGAGCGCGATGGAGGGGGAGGCGTTCAGATCCGGGGTGTTCGCGGGGATCCCGAGGTCGATCGCGGTCCGCCTGACCCTGGTGGGGCCGACGTCCATGGCCATCTGCGCGTACACCGCGTTGACGGACCTGTCGGTGGCGGTGCGGACCGTGATCGGGCCGTACGAGACGCCGTCCTCGTTCTCGGGGGCGTACGGCTTGCCGCTCCAGCCCCGGACCGTACGCCTGTTGGTGCCGTCGTAGACGGTGTTGGGGGTGATGGTCCGGCCGTCCTGGGTGCTCGACTCGTGCTCGACGGCCGCGGTGAAGACGAACGGCTTGAAGGTGGAGCCGACTTGGTAGTCGCGGCGGGTCGCGTTGTTGACGTACTGCTTGGTGTAGTCGACGCCGCCGTACATGGCGACGACCTTGCCGGTGGCCGGGTCGATGGACGCTCCGCCGACGCGGACATTGCGGTCCGCCTTGCGGTTCCCGTCCAGCTTGGACATCACCTGGTCGTCGACGGCCTCGGCGAACGCGTCCTGCTTCTGCCGCTCCAGCGTGGTGGTGATCCGGTAGCCGCCGGTGGCCAGGGTGTTCTCGTCGATGATCTTGTTGTTGGTGAGGTAGTCCTCGACGGCCTGGACGATATACCCGCGCTGGCCCGACAGCCCGGTCGCGGGCTTCGCCGTCTGCGGCGCGGGGAACTTCATGGCCGCTCGGTCGGCGGGGCTGAGCCACTTCTTCTTGACCATGCCGTCGAGGGTGTAGTTCCAGCGGCCGAGCGCGGCCGCCCGGTTCTCCGGGTGCGTGGCGATGTCGTACGCGCTGGGGGCGTTGAGCAGCGAGGCCAGGTACGCGCCTTCCGCGGTGTCGATGTGCTCGATGTCCTCGCCGTAGTAGGCATGGGCCGCGGCCTGGATGCCGTAGGCGTTGCGCCCGAAGTAGCTGGTGTTGAGATAGCCCTCCAGGATGTCGCTCTTGCTCTCCTCGCGGCTCAGCTTGATCGCGATGAAGAACTCCTTCCACTTCCGCGAGATGGTCTGCTCCTGGCCCAGGTAGTAGTTCTTGACGTACTGCTGAGTGATGGTGGAGCCGGACTGTTTGCCCTTGCCGGTGAGGGTGTTCCAGGCGGCGCGGACCATCGCCTTGGGGTCGACGGCGCGCGCGGAGTGGAAGTCGCGGTTCTCGGCGGCCAGTACGGCCCGCTGCACGGCCAGGGGTACCTGCGCGAGGCCCACGTTCTCCCGGTTGACCTCGCCGTCACGGGCGATCTGGGTGCCGTCGTTGTAGAGGTAGACATTTGACTGGGCGGTGGCCATGGCGTTGGCGGTCGGGATGTCGACGAGTCTGTAGCCGGCCAGGAAGCCCCCGATCAGCAGGAGGACGACGATCAGAAAGGTACCGAGCACCGTCCGCCAGGTGGGGATGGCGCGACGCCAGCCGGTACGCTTGCGGCGGGGCTTGAAGCCCTTCTTCTCGAGTGCGGGCGGCGGTCCGACGACGGTCGTGTCCCGGGGTTTCCAGCCCTGCTGCTGTGGCTCGTCGCTCATACGCCCATACTGCACTTTTCAGTGGATCAACCCGCGGACCCGGCAGGCGTAAAAGCGCTCGCGGCGGCCCGCCCCGCTGGGCTAGGCTCGTGCGCTTCGGTGCCCGCGCGCGGAGGGGGAATCGACGTGCGGCTGTACGCGGTCGTCGCCGCCGGTGGGTTCCGGCGCTATGCGACGTACCGGCTGGCGACGGCTGCAGGGGTGTTCACCAACACCGTCTTCGGCTTCATCGTGGCGTACACCTATACGGCTCTGTGGGACGAGCGTCCGCAGCTGGGCGGGTACGACCTCTCCCAGGCGCTCACCTATGTGTGGCTGGGCCAGGCGCTGCTGATGACCTGCGCCATGATGGGCGGCGGCTTCGAGGATGAGCTGATCGAGCGGATCCGCACCGGCGACATCGCGATCGACCTCTACCGGCCCGCAGATCTCCAATTCTGGTGGCTTTCGGGCGACTTGGGGCGGGCGGCCTTCCATCTCATGGGTCGCGGCATCGTGCCGATGGCGCTCGGCGGGCTCGCCTTCGACCTCGCGCTGCCGACCTCGCCGCTGACCTGGCTCGCCTTCCTGGTGTCGGTGGCGCTCGGCGTGGTGGTGAGCTTCGCGGTCCGGTACCTGGTGGCGCTCTCCGCGTTCTGGCTGATGGACGGGGCCGGGGTGATGCAGATCTGCTGGCTGGCCGGGCTGTTCTTCTCCGGGATGCTGCTGCCGCTGAACCTCTTTCCCGGCGTCCTGGGCGAAGTGGCCCGGGCGCTGCCCTGGTCCTCGCTGCTCCAGGTCCCGGCAGACGTCTTCCTCGGCAAGCACACCGGCTGGGGGCTGGTGCAGGCGTACGCCTTCCAGGGCGGCTGGGCGCTGGCGCTGCTGGCCGCCGGGCGGGCCCTGCAGACCGTCGCGACCCGCAGGCTGGTGGTCCAGGGTGGCTGACGCGCTCTTGGGCGGACTGCGGGCATACGGACTGATCGCCGCGATGTGGATCCGCTCCACGATGACCTACCGCGCGTCGTTCGTGATGACGGCGTTCGGGAACTTCGCCGGGACGGCCTTCGACTTCGTCACGATCCTGCTGATGTTCTCGCACGTGGACGCGCTGGGCGGCTACACCCTGGGCGAGATCGCCTTCCTGTACGGGGCGTCGGGCACCGCATTCGGCCTCGCCGATCTGGTGATGGGCTCGATGAGCCGGCTGGGTCGGCGGGTGCGGGACGGCACGCTGGACACGCTGCTGGTGCGTCCGGTGCCGGTGCTCGCGCAGGTGGCGGCGGACCGGTTCGCGCTGCGCCGGCTGGGCCGGATCACCCAGGGGCTGCTGGTCTTCGGCTACGGAGTGCTCGTCCTCGACATCGAGTGGACGCCGCTGCGGGTGCTGATGGTGCCGCTGATGCTGCTCAGCGGGGCGGCGATCTTCTCGGCGCTGTACGTGGCGGGGGCGGCGTTCCAGTTCTGGGCGCAGGACGCGTCCGAGGTGCAGAACTCCTTCACGTACGGCGGGAACACGCTGCTCCAGTACCCGCCGACGCTCTTTGCGAAGGACCTGGTGCGCGGGGTGACCTTCGTGGTGCCGCTGGCCTTCGTCAACTGGCTGCCCGCGCTGTATGTGCTGGGCCGGCCCTACCCGCTGGACGTGCCGCAGTGGCTGGCCTTCCTGCCGCCCGTGGTCGCCGGGGTCTGCTGCTGGCTGGCCGCCCTCGCCTGGCGCGTCGGCCTTCGTTCGTACCGGAGCACAGGGAGCTGAGGGTGGACCTCGCCGAGGGGGACTTCATGGACTTCATCGAGCTCGACGGCGTCGAGAAGGTCTTCGAGGTACGACGGAGAACTGGCCGGCTGCGCCGCGAGAAGCACCAGGTGCGGGCCGTCGACGGGATCAGCTTCCGGGTGCCGCGCGGCGAGATGGTCGGCTACATCGGCCCGAACGGCGCGGGCAAGTCCACCACCATCAAGATGCTGACGGGCATTCTGACCCCGAGCGGCGGGCGGCTGCGGGTCGCGGGTATCGATCCGTCCCGGGAGCGTACGAGGCTGGCGCAGCGGATCGGCGTGGTCTTCGGGCAGCGTACGACCCTGTGGTGGGACCTGCCGCTGAAGGACTCGTACCGCCTGGTGCACCGGATGTACCGGATCCCGGACAAGCGGTTCCGCGAGAACCTCGACCGTTGTGTCGAACTCCTCGATCTGGCCGAGCTGTTGGACGTGCCCGTGCGCCAGCTCTCGCTCGGGCAGCGGATGCGCGGCGACATCGCGGCGGCGCTGCTGCACGACCCCGAGGTGCTGTATCTGGACGAGCCGACCATCGGCCTCGATGTGATCTCCAAGGCGAAGGTCAGGGACTTCCTGCGGGACCTGAACGCCGAGCGGGCCACGACGGTGCTGCTCACGACGCACGATCTGACCGACATCGAGCAGCTGTGCAAGCGCGTGATGGTGATCGACCACGGGCGGCTGATGTACGACGGGGCGCTCGCCGGGCTCCACGAGGTGGGGGAGAGCGAGCGGACGCTGGTGGTGGACCTGGAGCGAGAGTTGCCGCCGATCGTCCTCGACTCCGCTCGTACGGTGAAGGTCGAGGGTCCCCGCCAGTGGCTGGCCTTCCCGGCCTCCCAGTCGGCGGCGCCGTTGGTGGCCGCGCTTGCCGACGCGTATCCGCTGGCGGACCTGTCGGTGCGGGAGCCGGACATCGAGGCGGTGATCGCGAAAATGCTGTATCGAATGGGGGACACCCCCAAACCCCCGCCGGAGAGGTCGGGGTTGTAGCCCGGGGGCCGTGGGCTGTATGCGTAGCGCGGCCTTGACTAGGCTGCTGACCATGACGAGTGAACTCCCTGAAATGCGCGCCTCAGACTCCGAGCGCGAAAGGGTGGCCGAGCGGTTGCGCGATGCGGTGGCGGAGGGGCGGCTCGACATGGAGGAGTTCGAGCAGCGCCTCGACGCCGCCTATAAGGCGCGTACGCACGGCGACTTGGAGCCGCTGGTCAGCGATCTTCCCGCGGCGGGGACGGTGTTGGCGTCATCGGCGGTCGCCGCCGGGTCGGGCAGCTGGGCCGAGCGCGTCGGTGGCCCGGCCACCTCGAAGGGGGCGTTCGCCTTCTGGGGCGGCTTCGTACGCAAGGGCAGCTGGACGGTGGCCCGTAGGTTCACCAGCTTCACGATGATGGGCGGCGGCGAACTCGACCTGCGGGAAGCCCGTTTCGAGGAGCGGGTGACCGTGATCCGCTGCTTCGCGATCATGGGCGGGGTCAACATCGTCGTGCCGCCCGACCTGAACGTCGAGGTCAACGGCATCGGTTTCATGGGCGGCTTCGGCGAACAGGGCGAGGGCAATCCGGACCCGGCGGCGCCGCGCGTGATCATCTCCGGCTTCGCGCTGATGGGCGGCGTGGGCGTGGAGCGCAAGCGCACCCGGGCGGAGAAGCAGCGGCTCAGGGCGGAACGCGAAGTGGAGAAGCGGGGGCGGCTGGAGAAGGGCGACCGCAAGGAGCTCGACTGAGCGGGGAGTGCCTGCTGGGGGCGGCGCGGGCCCGCCGTCAGAGCCGCGCCGGGTCCACCGCCTTGGCCATCCGCGCATAGCCGGCGTCGCTCGGGTGGAGATGGTCGCCCGAGTCGTAGCGCGGTCGCAGCCGGTTCGGTGCGTACGGATCGCGCAGCGCCCGGTCGAAGTCGACGACCGCGTCGAAGATCCCACCCGCGCGGACGATCGCGTTGACCTGGTCGCGTACGGACTCGACGGCGGGCGTGCAGCGGCGGTGTCCGTCACAGGGCAGCAGCGTCGCCCCGACGACTCGCAGACCGCGTGCGTGCGCCCGGTGGGCGAGTTCGGCGAACCCGGCAGTCATCCGGTCGGCGGTGGGCGTGCGCGGGGAGTGCAGCAGGTCGTTGATGCCGATCACGACGATCACGGTCCTGGCCCCGGACCGGGCGAGCACATCGCGGTCGAAGCGGGCGAGGGTGCTGGGGCCGCGGCCCTCGGCGAACAGGCGGTTGCCGCTGATGCCCTGGTTGAGGACGCCGTAGCGGCCCGCGCCCCGGCGGCCCAGCCGGTCGGCGAGGACGTCCGGCCAGCGGCGGTTGGCGTCGGGGGTGGATGTGACCCCGTCGGTGATCGAGTCGCCCACAACGACCACCGCGCCGCGCGCGTCCCGGGTCAGCACGTCGACGGCGGTGAGGTGGTGCCAGGCGCGGGTCCGGCCGGTGTACGAGTCCCCGCCCTCGTCCTGCGTACGGTCGCCGTCCGCGACGTACGAGGTCTGGCGCGCGCGTGGGTGGATGGTGACGGGCCCGTCGGCGGCATGCACCGTGACCAGCAGATCGCCGTCGTACGGGATCTCCAGCACGACGGGGTCGCTGACCCACTGGCCGCGGGCCGCGATCGTGACGGCCTCGGCGCCCTGGAACGTCACGCGGCGCAGGGTGCCGGGCACGGCGGCGGGGCCGCGGCCCGCGCGGACGGCGAGCGAGACGTGGGCGATCTCGAGCGGACGGCGGCCGAGGAGGTTGGAGAGGGTGAGCCGGGCGGCGACGCCGCCGATGCTGGTGTGGACGACATTGCGTACGGAGCGGCCGGCCTGGTTGTGAGCGGGGCCGGTTCCGGTGGCTGCGGCCTCGACGGGGGCGGCGGACCAGGTGCCGACCCAGACCGCGGGCGCGGCGGAGGGCGTACGGACGGCTGTCCGGCCCTGCGCGGCCCCGACTCCGAGGTATATCGCGCCGCAAATGAGGACCACGACGGTGGCGAGGGCAGCGAGGGTCGCGTACCCGCGGCGCTTGTGCATGAGCACATCATGCGGCATCTCAAGGGGAACTCGATGTGCGTCCCGGGAGTACCTGAGGTAGGGACTATTGCGTACGGGGCTCGCGCGGACGGGTGGAGCGGATGGAACGCACAGAACGGGAACGTCCAGGACCGGCAGGGACAGGACCGGCAGGGACAGGACCGGCAGGGACAGGACCGGAACGGCCGTCGCCGACAGAGGGCGGCCGCGCCGGCGCGAACCCGTCTGCCCGGGACCGGTCTGCCGATGACGCGGTGCGCGCACGCACGTCCCTCCCCTCCTTCGCGTTCACCGAGGCGGACGCCGAGAAGCAGCGCGGTGTGCGCCGGATGAAGGCGACGGCAACGGGCGCGCTGCTGTTCGTCGCGCTGATCTTCGTCCTCGCCACCTGGGGGAAGAACGCCGGGCTGGGCGGCTGGACCGGCTATGTCGCGGCCGCCGCGGAGGCGGGCATGGTCGGCGCGCTGGCCGACTGGTTCGCGGTGACGGCGCTGTTCCGCTACCCCCTGGGCCTGCCCATCCCGCACACCGCGATCATCCCGAACAAGAAGGACCAGCTCGGTGCCACGCTCGGCTCGTTCGTCGGGGAGAACTTCCTCTCCGGCGATGTCGTCCGCGCCCGGCTGCACGCCCTCGGCATCGGTCGCCGCCTGGGCGCATGGCTCGCCGAGCCCGCCCACGCCGACCGGGTCACCGCCGAGCTGTCCACCGCACTGCGCGGCGCGCTGACGGTGCTGCGCGACTCCGACGTCCAGGCGGTCGTCGGCGAGGCGATCACGCGCCGCGCGGACAGCGCGGAGATCGCGCCCGGCATCGGCAAGACTCTGGACAAGGTCGTCGCCGACGGCGCCCACCACCGCGCGGTCGACCTGATCTGCGCCCGCGGGGCCGACTGGCTGGTGCTCCACTCGGACTCGGTGATGGACGCGGTCCAGGGCGGGGCGCCGGGCTGGACCCCCCGGTTCGTGGACAAGAAGGTCGGCGAGCGCGTCTACAAGGAGCTGCTGCGCTTTGTCACCGAGATGCGCGACATGCCGGCCCACCCGGCGCGCGGAGCGATCGACCGCTTCCTGACGGACTTCGCGACCGATCTCCAGTCGGACACGGACACCCGGGCGCGGGTGGAGCGTATGAAGTCGGACCTGTTGTCCCGTTCGGAGGTGCAGGACGTGATCGCCTCGGCCTGGTCCTCCGTACGCACCATGATCATCTCGGCGGCCGAGGACGACCGGAGCGAACTGCGGCTGCGCGCCCGCGCCTCGCTGCTGTCGCTGGGCTCGCGGCTGGCGACGGACAGCCGGCTGCAGGCGAAGGTGGACGGGTGGCTGGAGGACGCGGCGGTGTACGTGGTGACCACGTACCGCGCCGAGATCACCTCGCTGATCTCGGAGACGGTCGCGAGCTGGGACGCGCAGCACACCTCGCGCAAGATCGAGGCGCACATCGGCCGGGATCTGCAGTTCATCCGGATCAACGGCACGGTGGTCGGCGCGCTGGCCGGCCTGCTGATCTATACGGTGGCACACGCGCTGGGCGCGTGACCGACCCTGACGTACGGTCACGCGCCCAGCCACCTGGGGGAGGTGTCGTGGAGTACGTACGGCGAGCCGTACGTGTTCAGCGGCCGACGCCGCTTTGCTGAAGGAGCCGATGGAGAGGAAGCTCGGCGAGGCGCGGAAGCGCCGTTGGCGGTCCGTCCCAGGTCTTGTCCCCGGGAAATGGCCTACGCAGGACCTTCCGCCTACGCAGGACCTTCCGCCTACGCAGGACCTTCCGGCCCCAGGGGCAGACGCACCGTGAATGTCGCCCCCTTGCCCAGGCCCGGGGAGGCTGCCGCGATGTCGCCGCCGTGTGCTCGGACGATGCCGCGGGCGATGGTCAGGCCGATGCCGCTGCCGCCCGCGGGGGCGGGGCGGCCGGGGTGTTCGATGCGTTCGAAGCGGGCGAAGATGCGTGCGAGGTCGTGGTCGGCGATGCCCACGCCGTCGTCCGTGACGCGGACGACAGCGTGCGGTGAAGGGGTTCGTGTCGTCTGTACGGTGGCGGACACACTGCCGCCGGAGTCGCAGGCGATAAGGGCGTTGCCGAGGAGGTTGATGACGACCTGGGTGACGCGGTCGGGGTCGAGCCGGGTGGTGACCGACGGGCCGGGAAGGACGTCGAGGGTGACTCCCTTGTCCTCGTACTGGGAGCGCAGCCGTTCGGCCGTAGTGCGTACGAGCGCGGTCAGGTCGGTGGGCACCGGGTGCAGAGTGAACGCGCCCTCTTCGGCGCGGGAGAGGCTGGAGAGGTCGTCGGCGAGGCGCCGCAGCCGGTCCAGGTCGTCGGTGAGTGAGGCGAACATGGCGTCGTCGGGGGTGAAGATGCCGTCGGTGATCCCCTCGATCTGGCCGCGCAGGATGGTGATGGGGGTGCGCATCTCGTGGGCGATCTCGGAGACCAGGCGGGCGCGGCGTCGCTCGGTGTCGGCGAGTGCGGCCGCCAGCCGGTTGACGTCCTCGACAAGCGCGGCGAGTCCGGGTTCGTGGGGCACGTCGAGGACGTCGTCGTAGTGCCCTTGGGCAAGGCGGTGAGTGGCGGCGCGGACACGCTCCAGCGGCCGGAGCAGGAACCGGGAGAAGCCGATGGCCGCCAGGATCGCCGCGGCCGCGCCGGCGACCAGAGCGGAGGTGAACACCGGGTCGGCGTCGATGTGCCCGTGTTTGTTGAAGACCCCGAAGACGTAGGCGCCGATGCTCATCGCGGTGAGCGCCACCAGCAGAACCACGACATGGGACACCACCAGGCGGATGCTCAGCGGCAGGGTAAGCAGCAGACATCTCAGCCTGCTGCGGAGGGTCGGAACGTGCATCGGCATCGGTCCACTCTGTGCCCGGCCGGTCATGTGACGGGCCGGGCGAGGAAGCGGTAGCCGATGGCCCGCACGGTTCCCACGAACCGGGGTGCGTTCGCGTCGTCGCCGAGCGCGCGGCGCAGCGTCCGGATGTGCACGTCCACCACGCGTTCGTCGCCGAAGAAGTCCCGGCCCCACACCTGTTCGATCAGCCCGCGACGGGTGAACACCCGGCCCGGCATCCGTGCCATTGCCACCAGCAGGTCGAAGTCGAGCGCCGACAGTTCCACCGCGCGGTCGGTGTCGGCCGTGACCGTGCGGGTGCAGGGGTTGATGACAAGACTGTCGAAGCGCAGCGTCCGGTCTTCGTCGTGTGTCTGCTGCTGGCCTTCGGCGCGGCGCAGGATCGCCCGGGCCCGCAGGGCGAGTTCGCGGGCACTGAACGGCTTCGTGACGTAGTCGTCGCTGCCCGCGGTGAACCCGATGACCCGGTCCACCTCCTCATCCCGTGCGGTCAGCAGGATGACCGGTACCTGGCTGGTCGCCCTGATCCGGCGCAGTACCTCGAACCCGTCGAGCCCGGGCAACATCACGTCGAGCACGACCAGGTCGGGCTTCTCGCTGATGACGGCGGACAGCCCCGAGGGGCCGTCCGCCGCCTCCATGACCTCGAAACCGTCCGCCTCCAGATAGCCGCGCAGTGTCATCCGGATCTTCGGTTCGTCGTCAACGACCAGAACGTGCTGCGTACTCATGCTGCTCACTATCCCCGAAGGGGTCCACGAGGTGCCGGTCGTCCCCTGTATGGCGCCGTCCGGCTGCTTCCAGGTAGAGGGCTTCAAAGGTGTCCAGGGTGTGGCCGATGTCATGGCGGGCGATGATCTCCCGGCTGGCCTCGCCCATGGACGTACGGGCGTCCGTGTCACTCAGAACCGCGGTGAGGGCCGCGGCCAGGGCGCGGATGTCGCCGGGCGGGAACAGGCGTCCGTTGCGGCCGGGGTGGACCAGGTGGGGCAGGGCCATGGCGTCGGCGGCGACGATGGGTTTACCGGCGGCCATGGCCTCCATGGTGACCAGGCTCTGCAGCTCGGCGGTGCCGGGCATGCAGAACACGTCGCAGCGAGCGTAGGCGTCCAGCACTTCCTGATCGCTGACCAGCCCGTGGAATGTGACCCGGTCGTGGATGCCGAGTTCCCGGGCGAGTGCTTCCAGGCTGCCGCGGCAGGACCCGTCGCCGACGATATCGGCCGTCACTCGGAGATCCTCGGGCAGCAGCGGCAGTGCCCGCAGGAGCTCGTGCACGTTCTTCTCCGCGTCGAGCCGGCCGACGAACAGGACTCGGCGCTCCTCGCCCCTGGCTGCCACGGTGGGCTGTGCGAACCGGTGCAGGTCGAGGCCGCACGACACGGGCAGGGCGGTGCCGAGGCCGTGCTCGTGCAGCAGAGCCACCGCGCGGGGGGTGGGCGCCGTGACGATCTGGGCGCGCCGGAAGACGCGGACGAGGTCGCGCCACGCCAGCCGGCACGCCGCGGAGCTGAGCCGTCCGGAGATCTTGGTGTAGCCGATGAGGTTCTCCGGCATGAAGTGGTTGGTCGCCACTACCGGGATTGCCCGGCGGCGTGCGGCGGCGGCCAGGGTCCGGCCCACGGTGAAGTGGGACTGCACATGCACCACGTCGGGCGCGAGGCGTTCCAGCAGCGCGGTGGCCGGACGGGCGATCTGCCAGGGCAGAGAGACCCGGAAGGTGGGATGGAAGGGTGTGCGGTGCGAGGGCAGCCGGTGCACGGTGACTCCGTCGAGCGTGATGCGCTCAGGTCCGGTGCCGGGCGACGGGCAGATCACGTGGACTTCGTGGCCGCGGCCGGCGAGCCCGGCAGCGAGGCGGTGGGCGAAGTTCGCCGCGCCGTTGACATCGGGCGGATAGGTGTCGGCGCCGATGACGATCCGCTGCCGATGGGGGCCGGACATGAAGTGCTCCTGTCGTGGGAGGAAAAGGGGTGCCGGGGCAGACACAGAGGTGCCGAGGGAGAGCCGGATGATGCCGCCGACCGCGAGGGCCGCGCAGACCAGGCCGACTGCCGCGGTCGCACCGGTGAGTCCGGGGGCCTCCCCGAGCAGGCCGATACCGATGGCGACGGCGACCAGCGGGTCGACGACGGTGAAGCAGGCGACCGCGATCTCGGGCGGGCCGTCGGCGTACGCCTGCTGAATGAGCCAGCAGCCGGCGACGGCCGTCAGCGCGAGGGCGGCGAGCGTGCCGAGCAGCGCGCCGTGCACGCCGCGGTCCGCGTACTGTTCCGTCGCTGCCCGCACCAGCACGGCGACATAGCCGTACGCGACGCCGCCGCCCGTGGCCAGGACGAGACAGCGGCCGCGGCCACGCGACAGCCCGCCGACCGCCGCGCAGATGGCCACCGCGAGGAAGACCAACAGCCCGGCTTGGCCCTCGGCACGCGATGTGACGGGGGCAGGCACGGTGACCTGTGCGGCGAGCACGGCGAACGATCCTGCGCCGGTGAGGATCGCCGCCAGCGCAAGCCCGGTGCCCAGCCGCAGCCGGGCACGCCGGTCCCTGAGCCCCCACATCACGCTCACCACGACCGTCAGCACCCCGAACGGCTGAACGACCGTCAACGGGGCCAGCCGCAGGGCGATGACATGCAGTGTCGCCCCCACCGCGAGGACCGCGAGCCCAGCGAGCCAGCGAGGCCGCCGCACCGCAGAGATCAAGGACGCGGATCCGAGCGGACCACTGTGCTGCAGCCGCGCCCCGGCAGCGAAGCAGCACGCGTCCAGGACCGCGAGGCAGATGGCGAGCCAGGTCATCGCGGATCCCCGCCGGCACGTACCGCACCGGCCAGCACGAGCAGCACGCCCGTCTCCAGCACGAGTGTCACGCGCTCGGCCAGGCCGAGCACCCCGGCGATGGACTGGGCGATCGGTGTCACCGGGGACACAGCGCACAGATGGGTGCCAAGAAAGGCGAGACCACCTGCCGCGCTGGCCCAGGAGGCGCGACGCAGCAACCGCGCTGTGCCGTGCCGGCCGGGCACAGCGCCCAGCCGCCGGGCGATCAGTAGTCCGGCGGCCGGAAGAGCCGCCACGGCGCCGCCCGCCATGTACCGGTGCACCAACCCCGCTACGGACGGAGTGCTGCCCGCCGGATCAGTCGGGAAGACGGCGGAGAGCAGCAGCCCGCCGCACCACGTTCCCAGCAGCGCCGTCGCAGGGCCTCCGACCGGCAGGCCGGACCGCCTCAGGCCGGCCAGCAACGCCGCCGATCCCGCCGCCAGGCAGACCACGGTTCCGGTGAAGATCCGGCCGCCGCCCTCAACGAGCGCGTAGTCACTCAACGTCTGCCCGATGGCGTCCGCGTGTTCCGCCCACCCGACGTGCAGCACGGCAGCGCCGACCAACGATGCGGCCAGCCCGGCTTGAGCCGCGGTTACGAGTTTGTGTGTGAGGTGGGACCCGTCCATGCCGCTCAGGAAACCCGTGCCTCATGTGGCGCATACGAGTCAGCCCATGAAGCTTCCATGAAGCCCGCCCATGCGACCACGACACTCGGAGCGGGCTCTGTGGCCGCAGGAGGTGTTCCATGTGTACGACGACACGCTCGTGTCGGTGGAACTGCTGTTGCCGGCGCAGGTGAACATCGCTCGGCCCGCTGAAAGCGGCCTGTACCTGAAGGCGTTGGAGGAGGGCGCACGCGTACACATGGCAACGGTGGCGCTCGCCCCGCCCGTTGGTCCTGTTGTACTGGGATTACCAGCACCTTGGAATCCCAGTACAGGAAAACTGCTGATGGTCGGCGTGCGCACGCAGTTGCGCAGCGGCGTGGAAGGTGCGCTGCCTGTTGGGTGTCACAAGAGCTGGTGGCCCATGCGGCGGTGGGGTGGGCCTATGCGAGCCAGATCACGATGCCCGTCAGGCCGTTGAGCACGGCCGCGACACCCGCCCGGACGGCGCGCCCGGCGCGCTCGGGGGTGAAGGTGGCGGGATCGTACTCCGAGGACATGCCGAGTCCCTCGCCGCGGAAGGAGGCACCGGTCCAGTCGGCGGCGGTGACGTTACCCGTGGGCTCGCCCAGCTCGGCGCCGACCACGAGGAACTGCTGGTCGAGGTGGTTGGGGGTGACCATGGCCAGGGGGTCGACCAGGTCATTGCCGGCGCTGATGATGAGGTCGGGCGCCAGGTCCATCGCCTCGCTGATGCGTGGAATGAACTGGTTCGGCTCCGTGGCCGTGACGGTCTTGAGGCTGACGTGCTCCTCCTCGGCCCACTTCGTCACGGCGCTCACCAGCGTCCTGGTCTGGGGGTCTTTTCCTGCGGTGAGCAGCACCACGCGGTAGCCCTTCGACGGACGGAGCCCGTTCCAGGAGCCGGGTCGTGGCGTGATCGTCGCCTCCGGGGTGGGCGTTGCGGTCGGGTTGACGAACCCCGGGCCGAGGGTGCCGACGGCGGTGGGCTTTGCGTGCGGCCGGGACCAGTCGTCGCCGGAGCTGCATCCACTGGCCAGCACGGCAGTCGCGACTGCCACGGCCAGCGTGCCGGCGGGCAGAAGTCGAGAGCGCATAGAGATCGTCCTTCGGGGGTGGCGGGGAGTGCGCCTACTTCTTACCTCATCGCTTGCAGTCTTCGATGTGGGGGGCTATGTCCAACTCCAATGCCGTGTGGTCAGGCGCGGGGCGGGATTGTCAAGGGGCTGCTGTGTCCAGGATGTGGATGCTGATGGTGGCCCTGCAGCCGGTCCGGTCGACGGTGCCTTTGGCGTTGTATGTGGAAATCGCGCGTTTGGCGACGCGGGGCTCGTGCGGATGCGGCGGTTGGGCATGAGGTCGGCCAGGATGCGGCGGCCGATGGTGCCGACGAGGTCGATGACGGCGTCCGCGTGACGCCCGCGGCCTGGACGACCAGGTCGCGGGCGGTCTTCAACTCAACGGAGCTCCTGCCGAACGGTGTTCTTGGTCGACACGGTTCCAGCAGGAGCTCCGTCCCGCGTCGGGCGCCTTGGCGCACCCCGCCCCGCGCCTGACGACACGGCATTTGCGGCTGTCTCCGCCGCGCTTGGTTCATCGCTGGTTGGTGCGCGTGCTGCTGGTCGTTCATCTGCGTCAAGCAGATTTCGTCCGTTAACCGAAGAGGAGTCACATGTCCCCCGCCGCTCGACGTCGTGCCTGTGCCGCCGTTGCCGCCGTTGCCGCAGCAGTCGTGGCGGTCCTGCTCAGCGCCGTGCCCGCTCTTGCCCACGGGTTCAGCTCGACCGTGTACGTCGCCCTCGCCTCGCCCGGGGCCGGTCACGTCCGCACCGAGCTCCGGCTGGAGTATGACCTGCTCGTCGTCTCCGCTGCCGACTCCGAGAAGGATGAGCCGCTCTTCCAGGCGGGCACCGCGGCGTTCGAGGACGGCGACGCGGCGGAGCGGGCCGCCGCGCTCGACGCCCACGCCGACTCGGTCGTCGCGTACGTCACCGAGCGCTTCGGCGTCACGGCTGAGGGCAAGGCGTGCACCCCGGTTCAGGACGGCGACTTCACGATCGAGGAACGCGAGGGTGTCCCGTACGCGCTGCTGGTTCTCGACTACCGGTGCCCCGAGTCCGCTGAGGCGCACGAGGTGCGCAGCGGGCTGTTCCCGGACTCCGAGGGCTATGTTCGCGACAGCAAGACCATCGTCACCTACGACCTCGACCTGAAGTCCGGAAGCACCGCCCTCGACGCTCAGCATCGGTCGTTCTCCACGCAGCAGTCCTGGACCGAGCGGTTCTGGACGTTCTTCCTGCTCGGAGCCGAGCACCTGCTCACCGGCCCCGACCACATCCTGTTCCTGCTGGCGCTCATCGCGGGGTCACGCCGCCTGCGCGAGATAGTACTGGCGGCGACGACCTTCACGTTGGCCCACTCGGTGACCTTCATCCTTGCCGCCCTCGGCCTCGTTCAGCTGCCTGCGTCGTTCGTCGAGCCTGTCATCGCCCTCTCGATCGCGGTCGTCGCGGGCTGGCATCTGTGGCGGATCTGGCGACGCCGATCGCACGCAGGAGATCTCGAGACGGTCGGTCACAGTCACCTCAGCCTGGACCGCGCGGGCTGGATGCGGCTCGCGTTGGTCTTCTGCTTCGGCCTCGTGCACGGACTCGGATTCGCCGCGTCACTGGGGATCAACCAGGCCTGGTCGTGGACGCTTCTGTGGTCCCTGCTCGTCTTCAACGTGGGCATCGAGGTTGTCCAGTTGGCGATCATCATCGTTGCCTTTCCGATGCTCGCCCTGCTGCGCCACCGCCAACCGGTCGCGGGGCTGTGGACGACGGGGGCGATCGCGGCGGGTGTGTCCGTGATGGGCCTGGTGTGGTTCGTGCAGCGATTTGTCGCCACCTGAGTTCACGTTACAACTTTCGATGCGCGCAATAGTTCGACTGCCTCGCGTTCACCTCGAAGACACTGACATCCGACATTTTGACAATGTTTAACCCCCTCATACTTGAACGGACGGAACCGATGAAGCTCGACAATGGGACACGCAGCCCCGGGCTTGTTCGACGCCGGGTGGCTACAGGCGCCACCGCGGTCGTCATGGGCGTCACAGCAGTGTTCGGCAGCGGCCTGACGACCGCAGCCGCGGCCGCTGACAGTCTCGCGACGCCCACCGGCATCGTCCTCGGCGTGGGCGCCAACGAAACGCAGCGCGTCGTGTCCTGGTACGCCTCGACCAACACCCCGCAGGTCGTCCAGGTCGTACCGACTTCCCAGCTCGTCAAGGGCAAGTTCCCCAAGAAGGCCGTCACCCTCCCGGCCACGATCGCCGCGAACAGCGTCAACGGCGGCTACAACGCTCACGTCACGATCGACAGCCTGAAAAAGAAGACCAAGTACTCCTACCGCGTCGGCGCCGAGGGCAGCTGGTCCCCGACGTACTCCTTCAAGACGCAGGACTTCAAGGGCGACTTCGACTTCCTGTTCTTCGGTGACCCGCAGATCGGCTCGTCCGGAAACCTGGCGAAGGACCAGGCCGGGTGGCAGGACACCCTGGACGTCGCCCTCGCCGCCAACCCGAACTCCGAGCTGCTGGTCTCGGGCGGTGACCAGGTCGAGACCGCCAACACCGAGGCGCACTGGAACTCGTTCCTCGCGCCCGACAAGCTGCGCCAGTACCCGTGGGCCGCCACCATCGGCAACCACGACGTCGGCGGCAAGGCGTACGAACAGCACTTCTGGACGCCGAACACCGACCGTTCCGCGCCGTACTACAACGGCAGCGCGGCGACCCGGTCGGGCGGTGACTACTTTTACATGTACAAGGACGTGCTGTTCATCGACATCAACAGCAACGCCTACGCCAACGGTGCTGACGAGGCGCACATCGGCTACATCAGCGACGTCGTGAAGGAGTACGGCGCCAAGGCCAAGCACACGGTGCTCGTCTACCACCACTCGATCTACTCGCCGGCCAGCCACGCGAACGACACCGACAACATCAAGCGCCGTCAGGACTTCCCGACTGCCTTCTCGAAGCTCGGCGTCGACCTGGTCCTGCAGGGTCACGACCACAGCTACACCCGCAGCTACGTGCTCAAGAACGGTCAGAAGGCCAACCCGAGCGAGCAGCCCGGTGCAAACCAGGTGACCCAGGGTCCGGGCGGCGTCATCTATGTGACGGCGAACTCCGCGTCGGGTTCGAAGTACTACGACATCACCGCTCCGGACACGACGAAGGACCCGAACTACGGCCCCGACCCGCTGAACCCCAACAGCCACTACGCCAACTCGGTCGAGAACCAGGAGCACGTCCGTACCTATGTGAAGGTCGGGGTGCGCGACGACAAGCTCGTCGTCGAGAACCTCCGCAGCGGCACCTGCGCTGCCCCCAACGCTGCGGTGGAGCTGGGCCAGGAGTCGTGGTGCGGCCCGAACAGCGGCGCCAGCGCTGCTCAGCCGGTCGGCTCCATCGTCGACAAGGTTGTCATCAACCGGAACGACGGCAAGGGCAACGACAAGCAGGCCGATGCGGCCACGGCTGAGTCCGGCTGGCTTCAGTAGTCAACCGAGGGTGGGTGGTGCCGGGACCCTCACGCTCACCGCGCTGAGCTGATCCGGCCCGCTCCACCTGGTGGGGTGGGCACCGTCGGGTGCCCACCCCACCGCACGTTTCCATCCCGCCGCTCCCAGACTGCCCGAGGATCATCAGATGCACCCGCCCAGACCGCGTACGACCACAGCAGTCGGAGCCCTTGCCCAGGCCACTGTCGTGGTGCTGCTCGCCGCGCTCGGCTTCCTCGGAGTGGGGGCCGGACCCGCTGCGGCGGCGGACGGCGACGCCCCCTGGGCGATCAGTACGGCCTCCAACGACTTCGGGTCCGGCCGTCAGAACTACCGCTACACCCTTAACCCGGGCGCGCAGCTCAAGGACGGTCTCGAGGTCGTCAACCACGGCACCACGCCGCTCCACCTGGCCGTGTACGCCGCCGACGGGTTCACCACCGACGGGGGCCAGCTCGACCTGGTCGCCAAGGACGCGAAGTCGACACTGGTGGGTGCGTGGGTCCACACGGACCGACCCGATGTGACGGTCCCGCCCGGCAAGTCGGTCCAGGTGCCGTTCACGGTCAATCTTCCGGACAACGCCGCGCCCGGCGACTACATGGGCGGCATCGTCACCTCGCTGACGCAGGCCGGCGAAGCGGACCAGCGTCTCGGAATCCGGATCCGTCTGCGCGTGGGTGGAGAGCTCAAGCCGAGCCTGTCGGTAGAGGACCTGCAGGTGCGCTACTCGGGCACGCCCAATCCGTTCGGGAAGGGTGACGCCGCCGTCACGTACACGATCCACAACACTGGCAACGCCATCCTCACCGCTCGTCAAGCGGTGTCCATATCCGGCCCCTTCGGGCGCTTCGGCGTCCGCGCGGGGCAGATCGACGACTCGCCCGAGCTGCTCCCGGGCGACACCTGGAAGGTCTCCGTGCCGGTACACGGAGTGGCTCCCGCGCTGAGACTGACGGGGACGGTCGCCCTCGTCGCGCTGCTCACCGACGCGTCGGGCTCGGTCGCCCCGCTCGCCAACGTCGAGAGCACGACGCACGCCTGGACCATCCCCTGGGCACTGCTGCTTCTTCTCGTCGTCCTTTGCGGGCTCGTTGTCGTCGGGCTGGCTTCCCGGCGCCGCCGCCGTCAGGCCAAGCTCCGGGAGGATGCTCGCGTCCCGGAGGCTGTCGAGCAGGCTCTTCGCGAGCGGGAGACCTCCGACCAGTAGCCGTTCGGATCCGACGGGCGTGCCTCCAGCCGCCTGTTCAGCGGAAGAGCTGCCCGCGGACGGCCCCGTCGGGGAACTCGGCGGTGTGGATGTTGGAGTAGTAGTTCTGCGGGTTGGCGCCGACGTGCTTGACCACGTCGGGGTTCTGCCCCGCCAGCTTCCCGGAGACGGCGAAGATACCGTCCGGCACGGGCCGGTTGAAGAAGTCGAAGACGACGTCGCCGTTCTTGCCGAACGCGCCCTTGTGGATGTGGCCCTTGGCGGGGCTCTTGATGCTGACCCAGGCGAAGGAGTATTCGACGTTCGAACCCTGCGGGTCCAGGAACGTCACCGCGTGCCCGTCCGGGTCGCACACCTTGGACGCGTCGTCCTTCGGGACCTCCTGGTCGCCGTTGGACAGCGCCCGCAGCTTGCCGCCCTTGATGATGTGGAGCGGGTTGATGTTCTTGTGGAGGGGCTTGAGCTGCCCTCGTACGGCTCCGCCCGGGAACTGAGCGCTGTGCAGGTTCACATAGAAGCCGGACGGGTTGGTACGGATGCGCGTGGCCAGCTTGGCGTCGGTGATGGCCACCTGACCGGCCGCCGAGTGAACGGTGTCGGGCATCGCGGTCCCGAAGAGCGGGACTTTGAGGGCGCCGTACTTCCCGGCGACGCCTTCGTGGATGTGCCCGAGGCTGGGCACGAAGCCCTTCCACTGGAGGGCGAAGGTCACACGGTCGCCCGTTACCTCGAGGAGGGCGACGGCCTTGCCGTCGGGGTCGTTGACGGCGGGCCCGCCGGGGACGGCGACCTCGTTGGCGCCGGTGAGCTGGGCGGCGAAGGTGACGGCGCGCCCGCTGGAGGCCGTGGTGAAGGTGGCGCCGGCGTTGCCGCCCGCGGCTGCTCCCCGTCCGCTGCTGTGCCGGCCGCTGTCCCCGCTGCCGTGGCCGCTGCCGTGCCCGTCCTCGCTACCGCCGTGACTGCTGTGGGCATGGGCCGGAGTAACACCCGTAATACCAAGCAGAATTGCGGCGGCGACAATAGCGACATAACGCCTGTGCATTGTTCTGATCCTCACGTTGAGGTCGACTCCGTACGGGGCCGCTCGCGATGAAGTACGCGCCCCGCAGTGATCGACGTACCCATCACCCACGCCACACCGGGGGGACAATCATGCGCAGCACCCGTACGACAGGTTTGCTCGCCGCACCGCCGGCACTTCGTATTCCTTGAGGCTCCGAACTCGGCAGTCTCAATCTCCTTACGCATTCCCGTATCCCTGTATCCCCTATGAACCTGCGGCGGCCGTGACCGCCTCCCCGGCTGCCACGGCCGTGCCCATTCCTCCGTCGGTGCGTCCGAGGTCCCTCCACACATCCCTGCGCAGGTAGGGTCGACGAGCTCAGCACGAGCTCAGTACGAGGGGGGTCCTCATGCGTTTCCATCAAGGCCGCGGCAGAGCCGTGGCCGCCGTGTTCCTGGCGGCATTTCTTGTGTCCTGCTCCGCTACCCAGGACGGGGGCGGGAGTGGCGACGACGCCCGGTCCGAGCGGAAGCCGCCTGCCTCGGAGCAGCCGGCGAAAGCGGCAGCCGCCGCGGAACCGGAGGGTCAGGAAGAGTCGGCAGCTCCCGTCGAGAAGGTTCGCGACGCGTTCGCCACCTTGCAGGCCACTTTGAACGACACCTGCACCCCGGGGAACTGCGACTACTTCCTGGGCCGGGTGAACGACGAACTGACGGGCCTCGACGCGGCAATGAAGGCCGACCCGAAGGGTCCGGGCCACTTCAAGCAGCCGCTGGCGTGGATGAGTGCGCTCCAGGAGAAGCTGGGTGACGACAGGTCGACCGCGAACCTCGAGAAGCACCGGAGCGAGCTCATCGGCGTACGCGACAAGATCAACACCTGGATGCAGGGCCACCCGGACGACTACCGCTGACCGAGCGGCCCTGCCGGAACGTCACTCGCAGCTGACGCCGTCCCCATCGCGGTCGAGGTGGCGCCCGTAGCCGGGCTCCCCGGCGTGAATGGGGGCGGCGCCGGCGGCGCGTACGGCAGCGCAATTGGTGTACGAGACCTTGGGCTTCGCGGGCGGGGGCGGGGGCGGGGGCGTGGGCGTGGGCGGCGTGGGCGTGGGCGTTGGGTAACTGTCGGTCCTCGTCACACTCTCCGGAGTCGTGTACTCGGAGTCCGAGCAGCTTGGAATCCGGGTACAGGAAAAGGGAGCTTGTCACTGACTTCGTAGCAGCGGGTAGCGGAGCGAGCGGTGTGGGCATGGCTCGCATATGCGCACATCCACCACCCCGCTCATCGCGGCCCAGGACGGCCTCGCGACCTCAATGCAACTGGCCGCCCTGGGCTGGGCACCTTCGACCATCGCCCACCGCTGCACCTCTGGCGGGCCCTGGCAACGCGTACTCCCACGCGTGATCCTTCTCCAGACGGGAGCCCCGAGCCCACGCCAACGCTTACGCGCCGCGCTCCTGTACGCCGCCGAGGGCGCACTGCTCACGGGCGCGGCTGCGCTCGCGCTGTACGGGGTTCGGGCGACGGGCCCGCTGACCCAGGTGGGCCCGGTGGATGTACTCGTATCCGGGACACGCAACCCCCGCAGCCGTGCGTACGTCCGCGTCCACCGGACCCAACACTCCTATCGTCGCCTGCCGATTGAGGGCTTGCCCTGCGCGCCCCTGCCAAGGGCCGCCACTGACGCGATCCCATATCTGACCGGCCAGAACGCGGTGACGGCCCTGCTCGCCGAGGTCGTTCAGCGCGGCCGCTGCACCCTGGCCGAACTCACGACGACACTACGATCCACTCACCGCGCGAGCGACCCGCGGGTCGCGACAACGATCGAGGCCCTGACGGCGGGGATCCGCTCCGTCGCCGAGCCGCGCTCGCCACCTGCTCCGGAAGGCAGGCATCCCTGCCCCTCTGTGGAACCAGGACCTCTACCTGCCGGACGGCACGTTCCTGGCGCGCCCGGACGCCTACTGGCCGCACGCGGGCGTGGTTCTCGAAATCGACTCGCGGGAATGGCACTTGGGCCCGGGCGACTGGGAACGGACGATGGCTCGCCGCAACCGCATGGCCCGGCATGGCCTGATCGTGCTCTCGGCGTCGCCCTCTCAACTCCGCGACAGCCCGGAGGAGATCACCACCGCGCTCCGAGATGCACTGGCCGTCGGCACGGCGAGGACTAGACCGGCCGTGCACCTGGGCGCCCCTAGCTGACCCGGCCCTCGCGCAAGGGCTTCGACGAAGCCCCGCCAGGGGGGGAGCCGAGGGCCAGTAGCGCTTCATCAGGTCGGTGATGTCTTGGTGTGGCGGTTCTGGCGGTTCTGTTGGGGCATGCGGTGCGGGTGACAGCCCAACAGGTCGGGCGGGCGCACGGGCGCTGATCGTGAAGGCCATCGACGCTCTGACCTAACCCCTGACGCGGTGCCCATGCTGAGGGAGGCCTGTGATGCCGCAGGACGAGCTGCACTTTGGCATCGATCACCTGGCGGTGATCGCGCCACCGTCCACCCCGCTTCGGTGTCCGATCCGGCAGCAACGGCTCGCTCCGCGCCCACTGTGCATTCGTCAACGGCATACCGGGACCAACGGCCTTACCGCTCAAGAGGCACGGGCCCTTGGGTATGCCTCAGGTTGACCCGAAGCCCTCCGGCGAAAGCGGCGGACATCGCGCACCAGCGCGACGACGGCGCTCAGGAAAATCAGGGCCCCCAACCCAATCCAGAACACTGATGCCCGGCCCTGTATTCGCGAATGGCGAGGGTGAGAAGCATCGTGCTGGTAACGAGGCCGAAGGCTGAGATCAGCGGGCTGATGTAGTTGGCCACGGGCCCATCATCAATGACAACCGCGCCTAACGGGAGTGATCCGTAAGAAACGGCCTAACCCACGGCGCGGGTGCCGCACCCCAGCTCAGCGCTCGATTGCCTGGCGGACGAAGTCGGTCCATGCGCTGGCGGGGAGGCGGACGACAGGCCCCTCCGGGAGCTTCGAGTCGCGCACTGCCACGATGCCGACGAGGTTAGTTGCCACCTCGACGCACTCACCGTTACCGCTGCTGTAGCTGGACTTCGCAAACTCGAAGGCGGGCATGGTCACATCTCCTTGCGGATGCTCTCGATCAGGGCGCGTGAGTCATGCTGCGCCAGTGAGAGCCGGGCGATGCGGTCGAAGAGGGTTCCGTGGTGGGCCGCATCCTTCTCGCTCTCCAGCCACAGCGTAGATGAAGTCGTGTCCATGTAGACCACGTCCATTGCGCCGGATTCGGCGAACGAAACAATGTTGAACGCGCTGGTCATCCCGGGATGGGCCCCGGCCAAGCACGGCATGACCTGAAGTTTCACGTTGGGTAGCTGGGCGGTACGGACAAGATGGTCGAGCTGGACGCGCATGACATCGCGTCCGCCTACGAGTTGGCGCAGCGCTCCCTCGGCGACGATGGCCCAGATGCCCAGCGGCGACTCGCCCTTGAGGCGCGATTGGCGGGCGACTTTGGCTTCCACGAACCGCTCGATCTCGTCCGGGTCCTCCCACGTGGCGCTGCCGACAGCCAGCGCTCGTGCGTAGTCGGGGGTCTGGAAGAGCCCTGGCACAAAGGCCAGTTGCCAGGTTCTGACCGACGTTGCGACGTCCTCCAGGGCGACGTACTCGACCAGCGAGCGGAGTTCCGGGTACTGGTTCCACCAGCCGAGTGCCTTACGGCGATCCCGGTCCGTTGCGGCCAACGTCAACAGATGCTGCGTCGTCTGAGGGCCCTTGGCACCGTAGAGCTCACACAGAGCGCGGATATCAGGTTCCCGCATCGGAACCCAACCGCTCTCCATCTTGGCGACCTTCCCAGTGGACGCGCTCAGCGCCTTGGCAGCCTGGGTCTGGGTCAGCCCGGCGGCCACGCGGAGTTTGTATAGCTCTCCGCCAAGACGACGTCCCAGCACAGTGGAAGCACGGTTGCCTTGCGGTGCCTGCTCTTGCGTCACGCTGCGCCCTCCCTGGATGCACGCACAGTTTGGGTCCGATCGCGGAGGGCTCGCAAGCGCGTTGGGTGTAATTTTCCCCGAGTGAATTGCACCCGCTGTAGTTGTAGCCCTACGGTCAGTCCTGAACGGCACGTTCTACGGAGACAGTTGAGGTCGTGCAGCTCTGCACTGGGAGGCAAACCAAAATGATCTACGCGAGTGACTGTGTCAGGCGGAAGCCTTGGGACCTGTCCTTCGAGGCAGAGCCATGCGAGATTGCGGGTCTGCGTAAAGTGCTGCGGCTACACCTGACGCTGTGGGGTCTGCCGGAACTGGTCGAGTCGGCTCAGATTTGCGTCACAGAACTGACGTCGAACGTCATCAACCATGTAGGCGTTGGCACGCCTGCCACGCTCGCGGTTTCCATGAGCGGCACCCGCCTCCGTATCGAGCTGCACGACCCGGATACGCGAACACTGCCCACCCTGCTCAGCGCGGAGTGCGAGGCGGAGTCGGGCCGTGGAATGACGCTCGTCGACGCGGTCACGGACCGGTGGGGCGTGATCCTTCGGGCGGACTCCAAGGTGGTGTGGTGCGAGTTGGCCACGGACCTCACCGAACCGAACGGCCATACTGGCGGCCCGAAGGTGGCGCATGCCGAGGAGTTCCTCACACTCTACGGCACCGCCCGCCACCCGCAGCCGTCCAACTCGAGCCGCTTGAGCGTGGCCGTCGCGGAGGAGGCGGCGATTGACCTGATCGCCGACCTCCTCCATTGGCTTCAGGCCCACGGGTGTGATCCGGACAGGGCGCTGGATCGGGCCCAGATGCACTATGAGGCTGAACTGGGGCCTGCGGAGTGAAGGTCATCGTGGAGGGCGGTCGGGTCGAGATTGTTGTGAGGCTCGGCCTTGTAGGCAACGGACTTGCAGGCTCGATCCTGTCCCGCTACGCATCACCCGACTCGGGCGCCTACTTCGGGTCAAGTTACAACTATTTTCGGACGTCGATGCACGTCTAATGTCCGACCTGATCAAACTCGATCACGGTATCGGCAGCATGTTCGGATGGATGGATACAGGGCTGTCTTCGGGCATGTGGAAGACCTTCTGCCGGGTGCGCACTTCGATTCTCGAAGGGCGGCGAAAGAGGCAAAGCTCACCAAGGAGGCTGAAGCTGGGATCTCTTGGGGTCGTGATGGCGATGGCGAGGTAGCTGCCGATGCGATCGTGCTGAACGACGGGTACGAGGATGATCGTGATGACTGGGATCACATCCTCTATACAGGTCATGGTGGGCAAGACCGGTCAACGAAGCGGCAGGTGAAGGACCAGAACTGGGGGGATCGGGGGAATGCCGGACTCCGGCGAAGTCGAATCATGGGCTATCCGGTCCGCGTGATTCGAGGGTATAAGGGCGACCCGGACTACTCGCCTGCCAAGGGGTATCGCTACGACGGGCTGTACGAGGTGGTCGGCGACTGGGACGAAGCAGGTACGTCCGGTTTCCGAATCTGCAGGTTCAAGCTGGATCGGCTTGCGGATGATCGACAGGAACTAACTCCCATCGAACAGCAGGTTCAGGACATGCTCGATGGGGCCCCGCCTCGGAAGACCACAACTGTTGAGCGCATTGTCCGGGATACCGCGGTAGCCCGTCGAGTCAAGAGCTGGTACAGGCACACCTGTCAGATGTGTCAGCTAGCTTTGACGGTCGGCGTTGATGGTGCGAGTTATGCGGAGGGTGCTCACATCCAGGCGCTCGGCAAGCCGAACTGTGGCCCTGATGTTGACGGCAACGTACTGTGCCTTTGTCCCAACTGCCATGTGAAGCTGGACCGTGGGGCAGTGTTCCTGACTGATGACCTGTGGGTCATAGACCGGTATGCGCACGGAACACGCTCACGGGTGCGCCTCAACATCGATGACCGGCACCGGATACAGGAACGGTTCATACGGGCACATCGACGGTTCTGGAAGATCTCGGACTCGGAGTATTAACCCGTAGCGATGGCTGAGTAAGTCCACACGTCGGCCGGGATCTCGTGGCGGAGCTTCCAGACGATGCCCATGGGCTTGCTGCCCCTGTGTTCAACGTACTCGGCGGGGCCGAGCAGCATCCAGGGCTGGGGGCCGCCGATGTCCGTCTTCTTGTAGCGGCGGACGAAGAGGAGGACGTGGGAGCCGTTCTCCTTGTGGGTCTGGTAGCGGACGCCGGTGGGAGAGGTCTCGGAGGTCTGGTTCTGGGACTCCCAGTGGAAGAGGACCTCGTTCATTGCGTAGTCCTTGTACCGAGTCTGCGGGGAGAAGTCCTTCTCGTCCTTCTCAAGCGTGATCAGCAGTGCGTCGGTCTGGATGTTCTCGCACCACTTCACGCCCTCGCGGAAGTGGCCAGGCATGAAGCCGCCGATGTAGGACTGGCCGAGGGCGGGGAGGATCTCCTCGCGGCTGTATGAGGCGTGCACCGTTAGGGGCAAGCCGGCGTGGTCGCCGATCAGGGGGACGGGAACGTGGTCTGCCTGTTTGAGGACGTGGGCGAGAACCTGGCGGACTTCGCTTCGGAAGGCGTGCTGCGGACGCAAGGCCGCGAAGCCATCCTGATACCTGGCGAAGCCGCCGAGCGGCCAGAGGGAGAAGTAGAGCATGCGGGCGTATGCCTTGCCCTGCTCGTCCAGTTCGTCGTATTCCGGAACGTCATCCTCGAGCAGGCGCATGTACGTGGCTGAGCGGAGCGGGTCGTCGACGTGGAGAAATGCGGAGACGCGCTTGAGGTGGGCGTCCTCGCCTTCCGGGACAGGGGAGTTGAGGAGCTTGGCGCGCCGGAGGAGACCAGTCCAGGAGTTGCCGTTGCCTCGGCAGAGCTCCTTGATCTCGCGACCGCTCTCGGTCAGATACTCGGCTAGGCGCGGTTCGGCGTATGCGGCGACCTCGCGGGCGAGCTGGGTGACGTTGACGCTGAGCTGGCTGCGGATGTTCTCGATGATCAGATCCTTGGCCTTCGACTCAAGGATGATCTGGCAGCCGGACGGCAGCTGAGGGAAGTCACGCTCGATGTTGTCGAGCAGCCGGTTCCGGGTCAGGTTGGTCAGCGCCCGAAACTGCTCCTCGAAGCGAAACTCCTTGCGGTGCTGGCCGATGAAGTCGAGAACAGTGAGTACCGATTTGTTCTCGCTGCGGCGTAGGCCGCGCCCGAGCTGCTGGAGGAAGACCGTGGCGCTCGACGTCGGGCGGAGGAGGAGCAACGTATCGACGTCGGGGACGTCGAGTCCTTCATTGAACAGGTCGACAGAGAAGATGGCTTGAAGATCTCCGGCTTTCAGTGCATCGAGTGCGGCCTTGCGCTCGGCCCTGCGGGTTTCGCCAGAGAGTGCAACAGCGTTGAGGCCAGCCTTGCGGAAGAAATCGGCCATGAACTGCGCGTGGGCCACAGAGACGCAGAAGCCAAGTGCCCGTATGGAGCCGGGATCAGCGACCTTCTCCCGCACGGCCTGTACGACGAGGCGTGCGCGGGTGTCGTTCCCAGTGAAGAGGCCGCTGAGCGCGGAGTTGTCGTAGGCACCCTTCTTCCACGTGACGGCGCTCATGTCGGTGTTGTCGGTGATGCCGAAGTAGTGGAATGGACTGAGGAGATCGTTCTCCAGCGCCTCCCATAGGCGCATCTCTGCGGCGATGCGGCCATCGAAGAATTCGTCCTGGATATTGAGGCCGTCCATCCGCTCGGGGGTGGCGGTGAGGCCGAGAAGCTCCTTGGGTGCGAAGTGGTCCAGGATCTTGCGGTACGTGGGCGAGGTCCCGTGGTGGAACTCATCGATCACGATGACATCGAAGTGGTCGGGGCTGAAGCGCTCCAGTGTGCGGCTGTTCAGCGACTGGACGCTCGCGAAGACATGAGTCCAGTTCTCAGGAATCTCTCCGGAGTGATAGGGCTCGCCGAAGTTCGCGTCGACCAGTACGTCCTGGTATGTGCGAAGCGACTGCTCCAGGATCTCCTTGCGGTGAGCAACGAAGAGCAGCCGCAGATCGCGCCCGAACTTCTGGCGCAGGTGCTTGTAATCCAGAGCTGCCATCACGGTCTTGCCTGTGCCAGTGGCAGCGACCAGAAGGTTGCGGTGGCGCTCGTGGACCGTGCGCTCAACTTCCAGGCGCTCCAGCATGTCTCGCTGGTGCGGGTACGGCCAGACTTCGAGGCCAGAGAGACTCAGGGTGCGCTGTCTCTGATTGCTGGGGCTGCCGGCTTGGGAGAGGGCCTCATCCAGGCGCTTGGAGTGGGAGTCAGGGTCGTATGACTCGAATGCCCGGTCACTCCAGTACGCGTCGAACGTGGCCTCGAACTTCTTGAGGACTGTGGGCGTTGCGATGGAAGAGAGCCGGACGTTCCACTCCAAGCCGTCAAGCAGAGCGGTCTTGGAGAGGTTGGAACTGCCGACGTACGCCGTGTCGTATCCGCTGTTCCGCCGGAAAAGCCAGGCCTTCGCGTGAAGGCGGGTCGAGCGGGTCTCGTAGTTGACCTTGACCTCGGCGCCGAACTCGCGCACTAGGCGATCGAGAGCACGGCGCTCGGTCGCCCCGATGTAGGTGGTGGTAATGACGCGGATGGGAGCTCCGCGCTTATGGGCGTCCTTGAGCGCGTCTTCCATCACGCGTAGCCCATGCCATTTCACGAAGGCGCAAAGCAGGTCGATGCGGTCTGCGGTGGCGAGTTCGGCGCGCAGCTCGCTCCCCAGGTTGGGGTCTTCAGGCGAGTTGGTGACCAGAGCGGTCTCGGAGAGTGGTGTCAGAGGACGTAGCGCGTATACGCCAGGAGCCTCCTGCTCGGCCAGAGCAAGGAGCTGTCGAGGGCCATCAGCGATTTGCTCGACGGCGTCCTTGACCGCATCGACCGAAGCGAGTGATTGCATGATCTGGTTAGCGAGGGCCACCTGCTCGTCCTGCTTCAACCCGCGCATCGCACGATGAACAACTTCGCCTACATGCCGTGCGATCACATGCGGAGAGGACTCATTGCCGACGGGGGCGTCGATGGCCTTCCACCCTGCTTGATCGAGTAGATCGATCTGCTCCTGCAACCGGTCGGTGATGAGCTTTTCGTAAACACCCGCCACGGGCGCAAGGTGGTTCGCCGACTCGGTCACTGGTGTCCCCCCCTGCATCGCTTTTTCCCTGACCCCCGTTGTAACAGGACCCACTGACAGACGTGCTCGCCATGCGGGTCCTGCTCGTCTACCGAGCTTCGCGTACGACGTGAAGGCGGAGGCTCATCGCTGGTAGGGGCTCCCATGGCAGTCGCGGTACACCCTCCCCGTCCCGCACCAGCAAGCCGCCCCCTTCGCCGGCGGCCACGCCACCGCCCGGCCCCTTGCCGCCAGCGTCGTCGCGTACTGCGGCAGCAGGTCCGCGTTCGCCGGGGACGACTGTTCCGAGGCCGCGAACGCCTCGTACGACGGGATCGTCGCCGTCACGATGCCCAAGTTCTCCGTGCCCGTGGACGACAGGTCCCGCAGCGAGGCCTCGATGTCCGTCAGGTGGGCACGGTGCGTCGGGTATTCGTTCTCCAACTCCGGGTAGGCCGCGAGCAGTTCCGTCAGCTCGTTCTCCGGCCAGTGGAGAACCGCCACCGGGAACGGGCGGGACAGGGCCGAGCGGTACGAGCCCAGTTCGGATCGCAGGCGGGCGATTTCCGCCTGCAGCTCGGCCGGGTTTTCGGAGCCCAGGGCCCACAGGCGTTTCGGGTCGTGGAGTTCGTCCAGGGAGATGTCCGACGCGTGGCCACGGTCGGCCAGGGCGTCCCGCTCGTCGTGGGGCAGGCCCAGCAGGCGGCGGACGCGGTGGCGGCCCGTGAGCAGGGACTGGATGGTGTACGGGACGGCCTCGTCGTCGCCTGCGGGGAGGAGCAGGGTGATCGCTGTCGTGAAGCAGTCGTGGGACGCCTCGAGCTCATCGTGGGACTCCAGCGTCTCGGCGATGATCTCCCAGGGCGCGGCGTCCGCCGGGGCCGCCGTGCGGATGCCGTTGATCAGGGCGCGGGCCTCCGCCTCGTGGCCGTACTCCCAGAGGTTCGCCGCCTGGAGGGCCTTGATCAGCAGGGGGTGCTCGGGGTCGGCCGCGAGCATGCGGTCGTAGAGGGTGGAGGCGCGTTCGCGCTCGCCCGCCAGTTCCAGATGGGCCACGGCTTGGAGGAGCAGTGGCTCATGGTCCTCGGGGTACTGCGCCGCGGTACGCAGCAGGCGCTCGGCTTCGGTGATGTGATCGGCAGGCGTGTCGGGGCGCATGGTGGACACCGTACTGCTGTACGGGGGTTCGGCGGGATGAGCCGATTCACGGGTCTGGTGACTTGAGGGATCGGCACCTATCGTGCCGCCGTGCGGGAGCGGATACCGGTCGTGGTGCAAGGGTGCAGCTCGCGGCGGTGGGCCACGCTCGCCCGTGGGCTGTGGGCTGTGGGCTGTGGGCTGTGGGCTGTGGGCCGGGGCCGAGGTCACCGTCACCCTCGGGGTCGTCGTACTCCTCCTTCGTCGTGCATCAGCTGTGGTGGACCAACCGGCAGGCCCGGCAGGGCGCCGAGCACAAAGTCCAGGCTCTGGTGCGGGGGTGGGAGGACCCTGCCGGCGATGCGGGGGAGGGTGTTCGTTCCCCAGGACACGGGGGACGTTGTCGATGAGACCGCGCCGGGCGAAGCCGCCGCGCCCCCTGTCCGTGATCAAACCGCCGCGCGGAGAACCGCACCCCGCTGGGACCAGGCCTACGCCGTCCTCCGCATCCCCCGGCTCGGCGTCGTCGCCCCCGTCGCGCAGGGCATCGGCAAAACGGGTGTTCTGGACAAGGGGCACATCGGGTACTTTCCGCAGACCACCCAGCCCGGCGAGGCCGGGAACTTCGCCGTTGCCGGGGGGTCGAGCGGGCGTTCCTCTACCGGGACATGCCGGCCGCGGGCGCCTTTGCTACTGCCACGTAAAGCCGGCCGCGGGCGCGCTTGCTACTGCCACGTAAAGGTCCAGGTTGTGAACGGGGTCTTGCAGAGAGGTCGGATGTCTTGGACGATCAGCCAAGCCTCCGGACCCTCGATGGCCGCTACCCATCGCCCGGGCTCACACTCTCGATCAGGGAAGACAGACCATGAAGCTGCTACGTGTCGGCACACCGGGCTCCGAGCGACCGGCCCTGCTCGACCAGGACGGGACGACCCTGCGCGACCTGTCGGGCCTTGTCACGGACATCGACGGCGAGCTGCTCGCCGATGCGTCCGCCCTCGCCCGGATACGGGCCGCGGCGGATGCGGGCGAGCTGCCCGTGCTGGACGCCGATGGTGTCCGTACGGGAGCGCCGCTCGCCCGGATCGGCAAGGTCGTGTGCATCGGGCTGAACTACCACGATCACGCGACCGAGACGGGCGCCGAGGTTCCGACCGAGCCGGTCGTCTTCTTCAAGGCCGCCGACACGGTCGTCGGGCCGAACGACACCGTGCTGGTGCCGCGCCGCAGCCGCAAGACCGACTGGGAGGTCGAGCTCGCGGTGGTGATCGGGCGTACGGCCCGCTATGTGGAGGACGACGAGGACCCGCTGTCGTACGTCGCCGGGTACGCGGTTGCGCACGACGTCTCGGAGCGTGAGTTCCAGCTCGAGCGCGGCGGCACCTGGGACAAGGGCAAGAACTGCGAGACGTTCAACCCGCTCGGCCCGTGGCTGGTGACGGCGGACGAGGTCCCGGACCCGCAGGCGCTGGGTCTGAAGCTGTGGGTCAACGGCGAGCTGAAGCAGAACGGTACGACCGCCGACCAGATCTTCTCGGTGGCGGAAGTCGTGCGGTACGTCAGCCAGTTCATGACGCTGTACCCCGGGGACGTCATCAACACCGGGACGCCGGCGGGGGTGGCGCTGGGGGCGCCGGAGCCGAAGCCGTACCTGCGGGCCGGCGATGTGGTGGAGCTGGAGATCGAGGGTCTGGGCCGCCAGCGCCAGGAGTTCAAGGACGCGTAGGCGTCGCCCGCGGCTGCGGGAGGGGGAGCCCGCAGCCGCCGGTCGGGGAAGGGCCGCGGAGGTACGGGGGATGACCCCCGCGGCCCTGGTCTGTGGGCCGCTGAACGAGCCGCGGTTCGCCCGCCTGACATCGCGAGCCGCCGTTCGCCCTCCGCCGTCACGTCGCGATGAACCGCTCCAACGCCTCGACCACCATCGCGTGGTCCTCCGCCTGGGGCAGGCCCGAGACCGTGACCGTGCCGACGACGCCGACGTCGGCGATCGTGATCGGGAACGATCCGCCGTGGGCCGCGTACAGGTTGGGGTCCAGGCGCGATGAGTCCTCGAACGTCGTGCCCTTCGCGCGGTGGCGGGCGCCGACCAGGAAAGAGCTCTCGCCGTACCGCTCGACGACCCGGCGCTTGCGGTCGATCCACGCGTCGTTGTCCGCGCTCGACCCCGGCAGCGCGCAGTGGAAGAGCTGCTGCGTCCCGCGGTGGATGTCGATGGCGACCGGCGCCTGCCGCAAATAGGCCATCTCGACCAGCATGCTGCCGAGCGCCCACGCGTCGTCGTGCGTGAACCGCCGTACGGTCAGCCTGCGTTCCTGGGCGACCAACTCGTCGACGGTGAGCGGCGCCGGTGTGGACGCGGTCATGCGGAGACATCCACCGTGATGCCCTCGCGGGCGGAGCGGCGCGCGGCCTCCAGGACGTCCAGCGCGGCCGCCGCTTCGTGGGCTGTGACCGGCGGGGGCGTACCGTCGCGCAGAGCCGTGGCGATGCCCTCGTAGTACGCCGGGTAGTCGCCCGGCACCGTCTCGACCGGGGTGCCCCCGCCGGTCAGCGGGGACTCGCCCGCGCCGATCCGGCCCCACAGCGCCTTGGGCTCGACGCCCCAGCTCCTGCCCGGCACCGGGCGCTTGCCGTCGCGCAGGTCGGCCTCCTGCGGGTCCAGGCCGTACTTCACATATCCGGCCGTCGAGCCCAGCACCCGGAAGCGCGGGCCGAGCTGCGCGGTCATGGCACTCACCCACAGGTGCGAGCGCACTCCGTTCGCGTGCGTGAGCGCGATGAAGTCGTCGTCGTCGGTCTCGGCGCCCGGGCGGCGTACGTCGGCCTCGGCGTAGACCCGCACGACCGGGCCGAACAGAGTCAGCGCCTGGTCGACGACATGGCTGCCCAGGTCGTACAGCAGACCGCCGATCTCCTGCGGGTCGCCGGACTCGCGCCAGCCGCCCTTGAGCTGCGGACGCCACCGCTCGAAGCGGGACTCGAAGCGCTGTACGTCGCCGAGCTCGCCGTCCGCGATCAGCTGCTGGAGAGTGAGGAAGTCGTTGTCCCAGCGGCGGTTCTGGAAGACCGAGAGCAGCAGACCGCGCTCCTCGGCGAGGGCGGCGAGCGCGCGCGCCTCGGCGGCGGTGCCGGCGATCGGCTTGTCCACGACGACCGGGAGGCCGGCCTTGAGCGCGGCGGTGGCGAGCGGGACGTGCGTCTTGTTGGGGGAGGCGATGACGATGAGGTCGAGCTCGCCCGCGCGCTCCCACAGCTCGTCGGGCGAGGCCGCGAAGCGCATGTCGTCGCCGAACTCGGCGCGGGCCTGCTTCCGCCGCTCCGGGTCCGAAGTGACGATCGTGTCGAGGGCGAGGCCCTCGGTGGCGGCGATCAGCGGGGCGTGGAAGACGGAGCCCGCCAGGCCGTAGCCGACGAGTCCGACGCGGAGAGGGGTGCGGGTGTCGGTACCAGTCATGGATCCACTTAAGCAACGGTGTTGCCAAAGTGCAAGCGCAGGTGACAATGGGGTCCGTGAACAGAACCATCAGTGGAGCGAATCTGCCTGTGCTGCGCAGCCGCAACGCGGCACGGGTGCTCGATCTGCTGCGTACGGCCGGGGAGGGCGGCATCAGCCGGCTCGAACTGGCCGAGCGCACCGGGCTCACTCCGCAGGCGGTCAGCAAGATCACCGCGCGCCTGCGCGAGGGGGGCCTGGTGGCGGAGGCGGGCCGCCGGGCGTCGACCGGGGGCAAGCCGCGCACGCTGCTGCGCCTGGTCCCGTCGGCGGGCCACGCGATGGGCCTGCACCTGGACCGCGACGAGCTGACGACGGTCCTGCTGGACCTGGCGGGCACGCTGGTCGCGGCGCGTACGGTGCCGCTGGACCTGGGGGCGGGAGCGGAGGCGGTCCTTCAGACGGCAGCGGCGGAGGTCGAGGCGGTTCCGTCGGCCGGGCGCCTGCTCGGCGTCGGGGTTGCCATGCCCGGGCCGCTCGACCACTCCACCGGCGTGCCCCGTCGCGTCACCGGGTTTCCCGAGTGGGACGGCTTTCCGCTCCGGGACGCTCTCGGTTCGCGGCTCGGGTTGCCCGTCGTGCTCGACAAGGACACCAACGCCGCCGCCCTCGGGCTCGGCCTGCGTGGGCCCGGGGACTCGTTCGCGTATCTCCATCTCGGTACGGGGCTGGGCGCGGGCCTCGTACTCGGCGGGGCGCTCTACCGGGGCGCGCGCACGGGGGCGGGGGAGTTCGGGCATCAGGTCATCCAGCTCGACGGGCCCGAGTGCGGCTGCGGCAGGCGCGGCTGTATCGAGGCGCTCTGCCTCGCCGCGGTCGGGCGCGGCGACCTCGACAGGGCCGCGGGTGTTCTCGGGACCGGCGCCGCGAACCTCGTCGAGCTGCTCGACATCGACCGGGTGCTGCTCGGCGGCCGGGTCGTGAGCGCGGCGGCCGAGTCGTTCGTACGGGGAGTCGGCGAGCGCGTCCGCGTCCCCGTGACGCTCGCCGAAGGCGGCGCGCACGTCGTCGCGGAGGGCGCCGCGCAGCTGGTGCTCGCGCCCTTGTTCGGCCGCGCTGAGGCGTCACCTGCTTGAGGGAAAATACGCTGATAGAGCGGCGTTGTGCGGCTGTTCGGCCCAAAGGAGACCTGGAGCGGGTGCCCCCACGCGCGTGCGGGGGAAGGCTTTGGGGCACGGCTGGGTCATCCCCCGGCCGTAGGCGATCAGCAAAGGCCCCTCATGCGACTGCGCAATGCCCTCACCGCCGGCGTCACCGCAGCCACCATCGCGCCCGCGGCGCTCACGGCCTCGACCGCGACAGCAGTGACGTCGGCGACGACAGTGACGGCGGCCGCTCCCATGGCCGCGCGCCCCGGGGCCGACGCCATCGCCGCTCCCACGGCCGCGCGCTCCGCGGCCGACACGGCGCTCACCGGCTCGAGGGCGATAGCCGCGATCACTCGGACGGCGGCCCCCATGACCGCGCGCCTCGCCGCGCACCCCGCCGCCATCGCCGCACCCGCGGCCGCACCCTCAGCCCCGCCCACGGACAAGCCCGGCGGGTCGCCCGCCGCCACCGCCCTCCCCGCCAAGCCGGAGAACCGTCCCGCCGGCAGGCAGCCCACCTGCGGCAAGGCAGCCGACCCCGACTTCCCCATCGAAACCCGCGTCCATGGCGGCCCGCCCGTCCACCACGCCGGCGGTGGCTTCGAGCCGTGGTCCGTCGACCTCGCCAACACCACTGGTGAGGCCTGCCGCAACATCCACCCCGTGATCATCTTCACCGGCCGCGACCCCGGTCTCACCCCGGCCCGGATCAGGCTGGAGTTCTACGACGACGAGGCCGCGCTCTGGCGCCCCGTCGCGCTGGAGACCACCGCCGAGGGCGAGGTCGTCGGCGTACTCGACGGCGACGGCCGTTTCCCGGGCTTCGCCGTCCCGGCCCAGAAGTCCGTCACCGCCAAGGTCCGGCTCAGGCTCGCCGCCGACGCCCCGCCCAACCAGGTCACGGTCTTCGCCGCGATCGTCCAGCGGCAGGGCGACGACGGCGAGTGGGTCGGGGAGTCCGGCGACTACCCCTTCGCCGTCCTCGGCGACGACGGCTCCGGCATCGACGCCGGCATCGACGCCGGCATCGACGCCGGCATCGACGCCGGCGTCACCCCCGACGAACTCGCCACCGCCCCCGACGAGCTCGCCACCGCCCCCGACGAGCTCGCCACCGCCCCCGACGAGCTCGCCACCACCGGCACCGGCACCGGCTCCCTGCTCCTCCTCGGCGCCGCCTTCGGCGCGGTCCTGCTGGGCAGCGGGGCCCTGATGCTCGCGTCCCGGTGGCGGCGTACGCGCCGACGCTGATCGTTCACGTACATCTGCAAGCATCGCCTGGTGGACTACCTGAACGACCAGGCACCCGGCGCCCCTGTCCGCTCCGGAATTCCGGACGGTCGCATCCCCAAGTACTACGTCGTCAAGGCCCATATCTCGCTCCTGATAGAGGAGTTGGGCGAGGGGGGACTGCTGCCCGCCGAGCGAGATCTCGCTGTGCGGTACGAGGGCTCCCGTGAGACGGTGCGTCAGGCCACTCCGAGATCTTGAGGCCAGATCGTATCGGGGCGCGCAGGGCGCGGAGTCAGATCTCGTCGACGAGGTCCGCGATGGACTTCACGACCCGGGTCGGCCGGTAGGGGAAGCGCTCCACGTCGCTCGGCCTGGTCAGACCGGTGAGCACCAGCACCGTCTCCATGCCGGCCTCCATGCCCGACACGATGTCGGTGTCCATCCGGTCGCCGATCATCGCGCTGGTCTCGGAGTGGGCCCCGATCGCGTTCAGCCCGGCGCGCATCATCAGTGGGTTCGGCTTGCCCACGAAGTAGGGGTCCACGCCCGTCGCCTTGGTGATCAGCGCTGCGACCGCCCCGGTGGCGGGCAGTGCGCCCTCGGCCGACGGCCCGGTCTCGTCCGGGTTGGTGGCGATGAAGCGGGCACCCGCATTGATGAGCCGCACTGCCTTCGTCATAGCCTCGAAGGAGTACGTCCGAGTTTCGCCGAGTATCACGAAGTCTGGGTCTGTATCAGTCAGGACGTACCCGATGTCGTGCAGGGCCGTCGTCAGGCCCGCCTCGCCGATGACGTAGGCGGTGCCGGCGGGCCGCTGGTCGTCGAGGAACTTCGCTGTGGCCAGCGCCGACGTCCAGATGTTCTCCATCGGCACCACCAGACCCATCCGCGCCAGCCGGGCCTGCAGGTCACGCGGGGTGTAGATGGAGTTGTTCGTCAGGACGAGGAAGGGCTTCCCGGACTCCTTCAGCCGCTTCAAGAAGGCATCCGCGCCGGGAATCGGGGTGCCCTCGTGGATCAGCACCCCGTCCATGTCGGTGAGCCACGATTCGATGGGCTTGCGCTCGGTCATGTGGCGATACTCCTGCCGGACGGGGGGAGGCTTCGCTTAAGGATAGCGATCACCTCAAGGAGCAATCGGTGTCGAGTCCTGCCTTGAGCCCATAGCGGCTGGTCCGGATTGCCCGGCCACCGACAGAGTTCTCCCGCACATCCACGTCGCCGTCGGCGCGAGGTCGCTTCGCCGAGCCGGCTCGGCTGGGTTCTGACGGCCCCGACCGCCCATCGCTCGCCAGCTGCCGGGCTGATGCCGAGCAGACGTTGGAGGATGGCCGATGCCATCTGGATGCAGAGGTCGACCAGGGCGGGTCGACGGGACGCGCCCAGCTCCCCCCGGCGACTCTCGATCAAGTCCATGACCTGGGGATTTCCCGCGGTGGGCGGGCGTGTGCAGGGAGGCCGTGGAAGCACGTTGTCGACAAAAGAGCCGCTTGTCCCTGATCCTGAGATCTCAAGTTCGCTCATCAGAGAGCCGGCTGCGCCCAGCCGGCTCTCGCCGAAGTGGGAGAAACCACTGTGCATCCATGGAGCTGCGACACGTTCGTGGCCATGGCCGACAGCGTGCCCGGGGGGCACGTCCTGCTGGCCAAGAACAGCGACCGTCCCGTGTCCGACACACAGCCACTGCGCTTCCTGCCGCGGCGCACCGCGCAGGCGGGTGCCACCCTGCGGCTGGCCCATGTCGAGATCGACGAGGTCGAGGAGTCCTACGCGCACCTGGGCGGCTCGCCCTACTGGTGCTGGGGACACGAAGAGGGCCTGAACGAATGGGGTGTGGCCATCGGCAACGAGGCCATGTTCACCAGGGACTGGGCGGCCACGGTGTCCGCGGTCAAGGGCGGCGCCGACCGGGACGGCGGCATCCTCGGCATGGAGCTGCTGCGCCTGGGTCTGGAGCGGGGCCGCACGGCCCGGGAGGCGCTCGACGTCATCTGCTCGCTGGTGGAGCGGTACGGGCAGTGGGGCTCCGGTGTCGTGGGGCAGCCGCCGGTCACGGGCGGGTACGACAACTCGTTCCTCATCGCCGACGCCCAGGAAGCGTGGGTGCTGGAGACCAGCGGTCACCGCTGGGCCGCCAAGCAGGTCACCACGGGGACGTACGCCATCTCCAACCAGCCGACCATCCGCACCGAGTGGGACCGCGCCAGCGGCGACCTGGTGGAGCACGCGGTGGACTCCGGCTGGTGGGAGTCCGCGCCGGGGCGGCCGTTCGACTTCGCGCGCGCCTACGTCGACCCCGGTACGCCGCTCCAGCTGTCGCACATCCGGCTCCAGCGCTCACGCCAACTGCTCGGCGAGGCGGTGGGGGCCGGCGGGGTGGGGCTCGGCCAGGCCCAGCGAGTGCTGCGCGACCACTACGAGGACACCTTCCTCGGCGGCCCGTACTTCAACGCGGCGCTGCCCGACTTCCTGAGCCTGTGCATGCACTCCCACCCGTCGGACTTCACCTGGGGCAACACCGCCGGCTCGGCGGTGTTCGTGCTGCCGAAGAGCGGGGAGGGGCTGGCCCACCTGTGGTGGACGCCGGTGACGCCGTGCACCGGTGTGTACGTGCCGGTGTTCGTGGACGCCGGGAGGGTACCCGGGATCTTCGCCGCGGCGGGGACGGCCGGCGTCCGGGAGTGCCCTCCCGAGCACGCGCCGGTGGACACGTATGACGAAGGGTCCTACTGGTGGCGGTTCCGCCGACTGCTCGACATGGTCAAGGGCGGCGAGTCGGCGTGGACCTTCAACGAGAACCAGCCCGTGGTGCGGCGGGCGTTCGACGCCCTGGAACGGCAGTGGGCGGCCGAACTCCCGCAGGTGGAGAAGGACGCGCTCGCGCTGCGCGAGCGGGGCGAGCACACGGCGATGGCGGACTTCCTGGCCGGCTACACCGAGTCCTGCGCGCAGCAGGCGCTGGAGGTCCTCGACCACCTCGTCGCGCAGCTGTCCGGCTGAGTGACGTCCTGTCAAAACCGGACAAGCCTTGACAAGGCAAAGTCAAGTCCGCAAGCTCTCGGCTTAAAGGCATCAGATCTGAGATCTCAAGCAGTTCGTTTCGAGGGGCCATGGACCGTCCGGAAACCGTTCACATCCGCAGCAATGGCCAGGTCACCCTGCCCATGCCGGTCCGCCGTGCGGCCGAGTTGCAGGAGGGTGACGTGGTCGAGGTCGTCCTCCAGGACGACGGAACGATTCTGCTGCGTCCGGTCGCGGTCCTCGACCGCTTGCAGGCAGACCTGGTCTACCGGGTCGGGGACCGGTCCGAGCCGGAGCTCACCGAGGACGACATAAGGGAACGGGCCCGCGGGCTGGTCCGACGCCGCCGGCTTCCGGTCACCACCGGGCGCACGCTCGACGCACTGGTGGAGCGCTACCAGCGCGGTGACCTGACCCAGCGGGCGTTCATCAGCGAGGCACTGATGCTGGGCCTGCCCTCGGCGTCGATCACGGCGCTGCTGGCCGGCACCGAGCCCGCCCCCGCCGAGGCGCCTCCCGCGCCCCCCGTGGCCGAGGAGGCGCCGCAGGCGGCCGTACGGATCGCCCAGGCGTACCACTCGCTGCTGTATTTGCCGCTGTATATCGCCCATGACGTCGGTTTCTTCGCGGACGAAGGAGTGCGGGTCGAGATCACCACCGCTGGCGGCGGTACCGAGGCCTGGTCCGCGGTGGAGGCGGGCATCGCCGACTATTCCGTCCACGATCCGGTGTTCACCGTCCGCGCCTTCGAGCAGGGGATCGAGGACGCGGTCGTGGTCGGCAGCATCTGCAACGGGCAGGCCATCCTGGCGCTGGCCGCGGATCCGGCCGTGGAGGCCACCGACGACCCGCGTGTTTTCAGCACGCGCACCGTCGCCGGGCGCACCGTCGCCACCCAGCCCCAGCCCGACTCGCAGTGGGCCTTGCTGCGCTACCTTCAGTTCCTTTACCAGGCGGGCCCCGAGTCGTCCTACCGCGGCCTCCAGGTGCCGATCGGCACAGAACCGGCTCCCGTCCTGGCCGGGCAGGCCGACATCTGCCTCGCCTTTCCGCCACAGGCGGACGTGGCCATGTCGCAGGGCCTGCACGAGGTCTTCGACTTCTCCAGCTTTTTAGGCCCGTATCTGCTGTCGGCGCTTGCCACCCGGCGTGGCACCGTGCAGGACAAGCCCGCACAGCACAAAGCGGTGATCACCGCGCTGGAAAAGGCCTGCCAGTACGCCCATGCCTTCCCGGACGAAGCGGTCCGGGTGGCTCAGCTGGAATTCCCCGGTGTCGACCCGAAGGTGATCGAGAGCGCCACACGGCGCTGTCTGCGGCGCAACTTCCTGCCGCCCCACATCGCGGTGGACCGCGAGGCCTGGCAGGAGACCGGCGTTCTCAACAGGTTCGTCGGCACCATTCAGCAGTATCACTCGTCGGCCGAACTGGTCGACAACGAGATAAGTCTTCACGTCTATCGCACGCTCGGCAATCTCCGCCTCGTGTGGGACGGCCCCCGTCCCATCGGGAAAGCGGTCGCCACAGCCGGAGCGTGACCAGACGGACGTGAGGGGGGACCGGCACGTCACGCCGGTTTTCCCCGCAGTCACCCATGCCCAGGAAAGGAGCAGCATGAGCGTGCTGGAAAAATTCAGAGGACCGACGACATCGATCGACGACCAGATCGAGAGCTTCGCGATCAACCGCGTCCCCGCGAAGCTGCGGTGGCCCATACCCGCCATCAGCCTCGTGCTTCTCGGCAACGCCACCGCGATGTTCTTCTTCTCTTTCGGTGCCCAGCAGGCGTTCCTCGTGGGATGGCCCGGAATGCTCGGCCCGATCGCGTACTTCTTCATCGGCTCCGTGGTGATCGGCATGCTCACCATGCGCATGGCGAGCCGGGAAGGCCTGTCGCAGAACCTGCTCAGCCGGGGTCTCGGCTTCGGCAGCCGGGGCGCGGCGGTCACCTCGTTCATCTACGCCTTCAATTACGTCTTCTACTTCCTCTTCGAGGGAACGATCGTCTCGCACGCGATCGCGGAGTACTTCAAGGTCGGCATCAACTCCATCGCCGGCATCGGCATCTTCGCCCTGGTGGGCCTGGTCACCCTGCTGCTGGTCCGGCGCGGCATGCACGCCATGTCGTTCCTCCAGTCCTGGGGCTTCCCGGTGTTCGTGATCCTGCTCGCCTGGGGCCTGTACAAGATGTTCACGGAGCACACCCCGGTCGGCGCGGACGGCTGGCACGCCACCGGCGCCACGGGCAGCGTGGCGATGTGGACCGCGTTCAGCTTCGCCAACGGCCAGATGATCTTCCAGGGCCTGATGGCGACCGACTACGGGCGTTTCGCCTCCCGTGACGTCCGCTATCGCGGCACCGCCGCCATCATGCTCGGTGAGCTCATCCCGATGTTCGCCGTGATCTTCCTGGGCGCCTTCATCGGCTTCACGCTGCTGACCGAACTGCACGGACCGAACGCGCAGTCCAACGCCCAGGACCCGGGCTTCGTGTTCGTGTACCTCATGGGCGGTGCGGGTGTCGTCTTCGCCGTCATCACCCAGATCCGCATCAACGTCATGAACCTGTACGGCGGTTCCATCGCGCTCTCGTCCGGTTTCGACGTCGCCGCCAACTTCCGCCCCGGCCGCACGTACTGGATGTACCTCGTGTGGATCCTGGGCGTGGTCTTCTACGCGTTCAACGTCATCAACCACCTGGGCACGTTCCTGGCGGTCACGGGTGTCCTCACCAACACCTGGGTGCTGATCATCCTCGCCGACTACTTCGTCTGCCGCCGCTGGATGAAGCTCGGCCGGTCGGAGAACATCGAGTTCGAGCCGCACGAGGTGCGGTCCTGGAACCCCTGCGGTCTGGCCTCGCTCGGACTGGCCGTGCTGGTCGGCGCGCTGGGCATCGTCGGCGTGTACCCGGTGTACTACGCGTCGTTCATCTCGATGCTGCTCGGCCCCATCCTGCACATCGCGTTCACCGCGGCGACCAAGGGCCGCTACTACACGCCCGTCCAGGCGGACGACGCCTCGGCACAGCCGCAGAGCGCCCTGTCGTAGGTGCTGGAATACCCGGTCCACGGCGATTCCCGCAGACACCGGCCCACACGTGACCACCTGTGCCGCCGGAGTCGGGACGCCCCACGCGGCGTCGCACCCGGACCAGGCAGCTTCCCTGACATCAGGGCCTGACGATTGAGGAGTCGGGCATCACGTACCCGCACGGTTCGCAGGCCGTGATCCCGCCGCCGTGAACGGCAGGCGGGATCACGGCACTTCACGTGACCCCTTCCCCCTCGTCCGCGCCGCCCGGGCACACCTGCCCGTCGCGCGCCAGAACCGGCCGGGCACACCGCCCGTCGCCGCGCCAGAAGACGTCCGGCGCATGCCCAGCACACGCCGGACCACGCATATATCCGTCATTTGGAAGGACCGGAGACATGTCTGTGGACTCCCAGGACTCCCCCGCCCCCATCGTGGTGAAGCCCGGACCGGACTACCCGTACGTCTACTCGCGCTACCTCGAACCCATCGCCACGGTTCCGCTCGGCGTGCCCGTCGAGATCTACACCGAGGACGCCTTCGAGAGCCACCTGCACAGCTCCGAGCAGCGCCCCAGCGAGGTGCTCGGCAAGTACCTCAACCCGCAGTCGGGCCCGATCTTCATCGAGGGCGCCGAGCCCGGCGACACCCTGGTCGTCGACATCGCCGATGTCGAACTCACCCGTGACTGGGCGGTCAGCTCGCACATCCCGGACTTCGGCGGTCTGACGTCCACGACGTTCACCCGGACCCTGCAGGATCCGCTGCCGGAGAAGGTGTGGATCTACCGCCGCCAGGAGGACGGCAGGTTCGCCTACACCGACAAGTTCTCGGTGGAACCGCACCCCTTCATGGGCACCATGGGCACCGCCCCCGACCTCGAGGTGCTCTCGGCGCTGACCCCGTCCATGCACGGCGGCAACATGGACGTCCGTGACATCTGCGCGGGCCGGCGGGCGTACTTCCCCGTCTACGTGCCCGGCGCCTACTTCTACACCGGCGACTGCCACGCCGCCCAGGGAGACGGCGAGGCCTGCGGTGTCGCGCTGGAGATCACCGGAAAGGTGACGGTGACATTCGGCCTGATCAAGGGCAAGACGGTCACCTGGCCGCGAATCGAATCCGCCGAGGACATCATGGTCGTCGGCAGCGCCCGTCCGATGGAGGACGCCGCCCGCATCGCCTACGCGGAACTGGTCGGCTGGCTCGTCGAGGACTACGGCTTCGACAAGTGGGACGCCTACCAGTACATCAGCCAGTGCGGAAAGATGTACGTCGGCAACATGGTCGACACGTATTACTCCGTCGTGGGCGGCGTCCGCAAGCCCGGCCCGAACTCCGCCCAGGAGGTCCTCGGCCTTCCCCCGCTGAGCTGACCCACCCGGGACCACCGGGCCCGGTCCGCGAGTGGCAACTCGTGGCCGGATCCCCGCCGTCCCGGCACCCACGCCGACCAGCCCGCCGCGCACGTACCGCACCCGCACGGCCGTACAGTGCGCTGCGCCACACCAACCGCCTGCCCGCCCAGCCAAACCGGCCACCCGCACGGCGCGGCCTGCACTGAGTGGTGACGCCACGTCCTTGCCCTGGATGGCGTCCCGGCCCCCCAGCGCCTCGGCAAGTACCCGCGCTCCACCTGGCGGTGTTCTTCCGGCAACTCGGCGAGGTAGCCCGTACCATCCGCGCCGTACGCGGCCCGCACTTCGGCCCCGTAAACCGCACCACACTCCGGAGCCGTGGAACCCGGACGCAGCCGCAGCGACACGCGAAGGCCCCACCCCACACCCGAAGGGAAAAGGGCGAACCGATCACCTCGCACAGCAACGATCACCGCTGCCGAATCGAGGTTGACTCGGGCCGCAAGAAAGGTGCGTGAATCCGGTTCCCCGGAAGCTCACAAGCTTCACGAAGGAGGGGCCCTTTACTGCCCTGAAACATGATATTAATAAGTTCGGTGCAGTGAGCATCTAACGTCGTTTCCGCTAGCTCACGATACTTTCCGAGTCAGATATGGAGAACCATGGATCTCTCGAGGACCGCCCTCGTGCTCATCGATATGCAGAAGGAGAGCAAGTATGGCATCGAGAACGTTGATCCGGCGATTTCCGTAGCGGTTCCACTGATTGCGGCCTGCCGCGAACTTGGCGTCCGAATTCTGTACACCCGGCATGTCAGCCGGGCGGATGCGATCGGGTTGCCGAACAGGGAGGTGCTGGATGAGGACGGCAAACCCGTTTACTACCGGTCCGACTCCGACTCCATGGAAATCATAGACGAAATCGCGTCCCGACCCGAGGATATCGTCATTGACAAGCACCGGTGGAGCGGATTCCATGAGACATCGCTCGACCTGATTCTGCGCAGCCTGGGGATCAAACATCTCATTATCGGCGGTTTCGTCACGGACGGCTGCCTGATGACGACCGTCTTCGACGCCTTCGCACGCGACTACCAGGTCAATCTCGTCACGGACATCTGCGCGGCCACCAACAGCGGCTCACACAAAGCGGCAATCCTTATGATGGCGAACTGGGTGTACGACATTGAGATCTTCGGCGCCGCGGAGATCGTCAAGAAGCTCCACGGACAGAAATACCGGTCGTGGTGTTCGACCGGTCCCGATCAGGTGCAATTCACGCCCGAGACACTCAATGAAGTATTCGCCTCGCTTGGCTGAAATGAGGGAAGGTGCATGAATTCCGCTGAACGCGACCAGGCGTCGACCGTGAGCGAAGACCCGCACGATGTCACCGTGCGGGACCAACTGTGGCTCATTCTTGCCGCCGTCATTCCTTTCGCAGCGGCCACACTGTGGTACCTGCTGTCCCGATAGCACCGCGGAGATATCCATGACAGCCAGTGAAACCATCGCTCCAATAGCCCGTAAGGACCGGTACGCAGGATTCTCTTCCATCTTCTGGCTCTGGGCGGGCGGCAATGTCCTCCTGACCAACTTCGTCTCCGGGTCCTCCTATGCGCTGGGCCTCGGATTCTGGCCGATGCTGGTCGTTACGGTCACCGGGAACATGTTCGGGCTTGCGTTCTGCTCCTGGGACTCGCAGCGCAGTGCTCGGTACGGTATCGACGAGATGGTTTCAGTTCGTCCTGCTTTCGGAGTCCGTGGCTCCCTCTACGGCGTGATCGTTCTCGTCGGCGTGAACTTTGGGTGGGTCGGAATCCTCGCCTCTATGGCTGGCTCCGCCATGAAACTCGTGGTCGGGAACTTCCAAGGTGGCGTCACCTTCCCTAACGATTACAGCCTCTACGCGCTGAGTGTGGGTATAGTGCTCCCGCTCATCATCGTCATGTTCAGCCAGAAAGCCGCCTTCCGGCTTTCGAAGATCACCGTACCGATCCTGCTGGCCTTCGTCGCCTATATCCTGATCCGTCTCGCCGTCAGTGGAAATTTCAGCAAGCTCGTGGCCAAACCCGGGGACGGATCGACCAACTGGACCGGAGCCTTCGAGATCATCTTTGCGTTCTCCATCTCCTGGTTCCCCTATCTCGGATCCTGGAACCGGTTCGCTGACAGGGAACGTACCGGCTTCTGGGGCACGTATTCCGGCCTCGCGTCCACCGGCATCCTATTTGCCGCCGTCGGCGGGATGGCCACCCTCGCAACAGGCCAACTCGATCCCGCCCAGTGGTCCACCCAACTCGATCTCGGTCCGATCGCCCTCGGCATCATCGTTCTGGGTACCGTCACCTCCGTCACGCACTTGCTCGGCTCTGGCTCCATGGGCATCCTCAGCGCTTTCCCCCGACTGAACTACCGCTGGATCTGCCTGGCCGTGACGATCCCCTCCGTGATCTTTGTCTACGCCAGCTCGCTCCAGCAGATCTTCAACCTGCTCCTCATTTTCGTCGGCCTGCTGGTCGGCCCCTACTGGGCGATCGCGATCACCGACTATTTCTTCCTGCGTAAACAGAAGATCAATGTGCACGCCTGCTACGACCTGCGCGGCGTATACCGGTTCAACGGTGGGTTCAACCTCGTCGCATTGGGCTGCATGGTCGTCGGCATGGTCGTCTGGATGTTCCTCGGTGGGTGGCTCAGCGGATCCAGCGCCCTAACCTTCACGGCCGGAAAGGAACTCTTCCGTTACATCTCGGCGACCCTGCCGTCAATGGTTGTCTCAGGCGCGCTCTACGCCGCCGCGGCAAGAATCTTCTTCGCCAACCGCGTAATGGGCGACTATCCGTTCAGCCGAACGGCAACGGTCCCGGACCGGGCGAGCCGACTCAAGCCATCGGCTACCCCCTCAGCCGAACCACCGCTGTCCTGAGGGGGCGTGCAGGCGGCGATGACGTGGTCGGGCTGCTGCAACGGAGTCAGCTCGCGACTCCGGACGAGATCGTGCACGTCCTCTTTCTGGCGGGCCCGGGGCCGTTGACCCCTTCCCGCCCTCTACCGTCGTCGACTCGATCGCGGATCTCGTCGACCGCATCTGAGCACGTCAGAGGGCCCAGTCGGACTACTGCGCCGCTCCTGCGGATGCGAAAACGGCCCGGACGCGTGAATCTTTCGGTATCAGGAGGTTCACGATGCGTTCAGGTTGGATCACTCTCCGTGCCGCAGGAGTGGCTGCCGTACTCGTCCTGGCGCCCGCTGCCACGGCCGCGTACGCCGCCGACTCGGTGAAGGTCACGGTCGTCCCGTCCAAGGTCGCCCCCGGCGGCGGCGTGGAGGTCCGCGTCTCCGGTTGTCAGGGCATGACCGGAGCCGCCAGGTCACAGGGGTTCGTCGTGCACGCCGCGCTCGCGAGCCGCAGTGGTGCGGGCACCCAGCTGTCCGGCGGGACGACCGTGAAAGCCTCCGTGAAGCCCGGCACGTACGACATCGGCATCACCTGCGACGGCCGTGAGCACCCGGGATCGGCCCGCTTCCAGGTGGTCGTCGACAACGAGCCGACGGAGCGTCCGGACGAGTCCAGTAAGCGGCCCGACGAGCCGACCAAGCGGGCGGACCGTCCGGCGGATCGGCCGGACGAGTCCAGTAAGCGGCCCGACGAGCCGACGAAGCGGGCGGACCGTCCGGCGGAGCGGCGCGACGAGCCGACGAAGCGGGCGGACCGTCCGGCTGAGCGGCGGGACGAGCCGACGAAGCGGGCGGACGAGTCCACCAAGCGGCCCGACGAGCCGACGAAGCGGGCGGCCCATCCGGCGGAGCAGCCGTACGAGTCCACGGATCGGCCGGACGAGCCGGCCGACCACTCGACGCCCTACGCCCCGGTTCGCGCGGGCGGCGGCGGCTCGGCCGACCTCGCGGCCGATGGCCCGGCGGCCCCGGCCGAGGCGGGCCCCGGCATCCCGGACACCGTGATCGGCCTGGTCCTTGCCGGCGTGGCAGCGGTCGCCGTGGCTTTCCGCAGCTCACGGCGGCGCCGATCGGATTCGGACTGACATGTCTTCCACCGATCGCCCGGCGGGGTCCGGCCGGCTGCTCACCGGAGTGGCCTGGGCAGTACTCCTGCTCGGGCTCTGGCTCTGGGGCCGTGAGATGACCGGCGGCCCCGGCGGAAGCTCCGCGCCCACCACCGGCGACGTGGCCGCGGTCGGCCGGCCGCTGGGCGTGCCGCTGCCGCCCGCCCACGACCCGCTGGACCCGGCCCGGCCGGACCAGGTGGCCATCCCGTCGATAGGGATCATCGCCCCGGTCGTCCCGCGCGGCCTGGACGTCACGGGCGCCGTGGACCCGCCGCCGTACGACATGCCGCACACGGTCGGCTGGTACGACAGCGGTACGCAGCCGGGCACGGCGGGCACGGCGCTGCTCGTCGGCCATGTCGACACCGAGACGAAACCGGCCGTCTTCTACGGTCTGAGCTCGGCCCGGCCGGGTGAGAAGGTCCGGGTGACCAGGGCCGACGGTTCGGTCGCGGAGTTCACCATCGACGACGTCCAGGTTTTCGAACGGGCCCGGTTCGACGCGCAGAAGGTCTACGGCCCGCACAAGGACGGGCGCGCGGAGCTGCGGCTGATCACCTGCGGCGGCACCTTCGACCGCACGACCCGCGCGTACACGGCCAACGTGGTCGTGTCTGCCTACCTGACCGGGGTCACCAAGGGCTAGGCGAGCCTCCGCCGCCGGACGGGCGCTGTCTGCAACCTGGCTCGGCCGACGACATGCTCCCCCCGGAGCCGCCGACCGAGCCGGGTCCTCAACCGGGGGTGCTCGGGCTGCGGGAGAAGCCCGGCGCGGGAGCTGCGGGAAGGTCCGGTTGCGGTCCCGCCAGGGGCCGGGGCGGTTGCCGGACACTCTAGAGCCGTGAACGGGCCCGGCCCAGAGCCTGAATGACGATGTCGCGAAGCCGCCGCCCTCTGGCCTGTCCGCTCCCGTCCGGCCCCGTCGCCCGCCCGCCCGGCGTGTTGTCACAGCCCTGTCCCCGGTGCTCCGGTGGGGCTCGTGACCCTCGGCCGGGATGTGCCACGATGGATTCGACCTGACTTGTCCGGCTGCAAGGGGGAGCGGATGTACGGCAGTTGGTCCGGCCGATGTGTCTTGGCGTGGGCGGTCGCGGCGGGGGCGGGGCTGTTGCTCGCCGGCTGTTCCTCCGACGACGGCAAGGGCGGGAGACCCGCCGCGAGCCAGCAGCCCAAGGGGAGCGATCCGTACTGGGTCAATCCCGACGGCAAGGCCGCCAAGCAGGTCGCGGCCTATCACAAGGACGGCGAGGACAAGAACGCCGAGCTGATCAAGAAGATCGCCGATCAGCCGGTCGGCGAGTGGATCGGCCCGGACAATCCCGAGGCCGAGGCCAAGGGCTACACCGAGGCGGCCGCCGAGGCCGACCGGGACGCGTTGCTGGTGCTGTACAACATCCCGCACCGCGACTGCGGGCAGTTCTCCAAGGGCGGCGCGGCCGACGGCAACGCCTACCGCGCCTGGGTCGACCAGGTCGCGGCGGGCATCGGCGACCGGCGGGCCACGGTGATCCTGGAGCCGGACGCGGTGCTGCATGTGGTGGACTCCTGTACGCCGCAGGAGTTCCACGAGGAGCGGTTCGACCTGCTCAAGGGCGCTGTGGAGCGGCTGAAGCAACAGCCGAACACCAAGGTGTACCTGGACGCGGGCAACGCCGGCTGGTCCCAGCCCGACGCACTCTTCGACGCGCTCCAACGGGCCGGCGTCGACAAGGCGGACGGCTTCGCCGTCAATGTCTCCAACTTCTATCCGACCGCCGCGAGCAAGGAGTTCGGCCAGAAGCTCTCCGCGAAGGTCGGCGGCAAGCACTTCGTCATCGACACCAGCCGCAACGGCAACGGCCCGTACACCGGCGGCGATCCGAAGGAGGACTGGTGCAATCCGCCGGGCCGCGCGCTCGGCGAGGCGCCGACCACCGACACCGGCGACCCGCTGGTCGACGCGTATCTGTGGGTCAAGCGCCCGGGCGAGTCGGACGGCGACTGCAGGGGCGGCCCCAAGGCGGGCGAGTGGTGGCCGGAGTACGCGCTCGGCCTGGCGCGCGCCACGAACTAGGCAGCGTGCGGGCCCTTCCCGTGACTGGGGCTGTGCCCCAGACCCCGCGCCTCCCGCAGACTTCGTCCGGGGGACCCGGCGGGGCTGGATTTCCAGCCCC
>NZ_JBSFMS010000035.1:0-56955 GCF_053599675.1 Streptomyces sp. NPDC000880
CGGCCCGGCGCTGGAAGACCGACTGCTTCACCGTCCAGCCGATGACCCCGCCCCGCTGCAGCGCGACCGTCGCGCGGCAGACCGTGCCGGAGCGGGCCACCAAATACGCACCGCTGATGCCGTGCCCCAGGCTGCGGTACGCATCCAGGGCGAGGATCACCGCGGCCGGCAGCGCCACGAACGCGCACGCCGCCGCGATGTACAGCAGTACGGAGGTGAGCCAGGCCCCCACAACCGTCAGCACCAGCAGCGGCAGCAGCGCCGATACCAGCGCCCAGCGCAGCCGCCGGGTGCGCGCCGCCCGGGGGTGGGCGGTCAGGCGGGCCGCGCTCGTCGGGGCCACGGGCTCGCGCAGCACCTGCGCGGCCACTTCGTCCGCCATCGCCCGCGGGGCCGGCGGCAGCAGCACCTTCAGATCGGCGTGCTTGTCCCGCTCGTCGTCGGTGAGACCGGTGGCGACCGCGTCCACCCGGGCCGCGCCGAACAGTCTGACGCCGAGCGGCTCGACGAGTTCGACACCGCGCAGGCGGCGCTCCTCTATGGAGATCGAGCGCGCGGTGAACAGGCCACGCCGCACTCGCAGGGTGCCGCCCGGCTCACGCTCCAGGCGGTAGTTCCACCACATCTCGATCCACAGGCCGAGCGCGCCGACGACTCCGACGGCCACGGCCGCGACGACGAGCACCACGACCGCCACGGCGATGGGGGTGTCCTGGAACCGGTCCCGCACCCAGTCGATGACCTTGCCCTGTGCCCCGAACCACTCGCTGACCTGCATCACACCGCCGGCCGCGGCGCCACCGAGCAGCGGGGCGACAAAGCTGACCGGCGCGTACCGGATCCAGGACGGGTCGAAGGCAGCGAGCTCGCCCTCGCGGTGGGTGCCGGGAGCGGTCGTCGCCGCCCGGGCCAGCAGCTGTGTACGCAACCGCTCGCCCTCCGCCTTGCTGACCGGGTCGAGCTCCAGCGTGGACTCGCCGGCGGTGTGCTCGCCCGTGCCGATACGTACCTTGACCAGGCCGAGGACGCGCAGCAGCGGGTTGGCGGACAGGTCGACGCTACGGATGCGCTCGCGGGCCAGCGATCGGCGTTTGACCAGCAGCAGTCCGGTGTGGAGCTCGGCGCGCTCGAGGCCGATGCGGTAGCGCGTCCGGCGCCACCGTACGTAGTCGGCGCCCGTGCCCACCGCGATCAGCAGCACGGCACCGGCCAGCACCCATCCGACCGCCTGCCCGAGCGGCATTCCGCCGGCGAGGCCGAGGGTGGTGGGCAGCCCTGCGCCCGCGGCCGCCCCCGCCAGGATGAAGGCAGTGACGAGCACGGTGCGCTTGTCGAGCTGCCGCCACTCTTTCTCGGCCACCGGCTCCGGCTCGGCCGAGCTCATGTCGCGTCCCCGGGCGTGGCCTGGGTGATACGGGTCAGCTGCTGCGCGAGCTCCGCGGCGAGCTCATGGTCGAGCCCCTCGATCTTGATCGCGCCCTTGGAGGACGCGGTGGTGACGATGACCGTGGCGAGCCGGAAGGCCTGCTCCAGCGGCCCACGCACCGTATCCACAGTCTGGATCCTGGACATGGGCGCGATCCGCCATTCCTGCCAGATCGCCCCCGTACGGACGTAGACCGCCTCGTCCGTGACCTCCCAGCGGTGCACCTGGAACCACCACTTGGGGAGGAGGAGGGTGCAGGCCAGGCCCAGCACCGCCAGCACGGCGGCGGGCGTCAGCAGCCACAGCCGGGCCGGCTCGATAAGCAGGCCCAGTACGGCGAGCACGGCCACCGGAAGCGCGGTCGCCAACAGCAACTGCACTCGCCACCAGCCGACCACCCGCTCGTTCAGTGTGCTGTTCGGCAGCCTCAGCCTCACCCCCTCCTCCTCCATCGGCTCAACGCCCCCGCAGTGTGCGGTACTTGGCCGCCAGCGTCGAGGTCGAGCTGTCCAGCTGCTCGCCGCCTGTCCCCTCGGTCAGCACCGGCTCGATCCTCTTGGCGAGCACCTTGCCGAGCTCGACGCCCCACTGGTCGAAGGAGTCGATGTTCCAGATGGCGCCCTGGACGAACACCTTGTGCTCGTAGAGCGCGATCAGCTGGCCGAGCACGGACGACGTGAGCTCGCCTGCGAGGATCGTGGTCGTCGGGTGGTTGCCCTGGAACGTCTTGTGCGCCACCAGTTCCTCGGGCACACCCTCCGCCCGTACCTCCTGAGGCGTCTTGCCGAAGGCGAGCGCCTGCGTCTGCGCGAAGAAGTTGGCCATCAGCAGATCGTGCTGGGCGACCAGACCGGGCGGCAGATCCCCGACCGGCTTGGCGAATCCGATGAAGTCCGCCGGGATGACCTTGGTGCCCTGGTGGATCAGCTGGTAGTACGCGTGCTGTCCGTTGGTGCCGGGCGTGCCCCAGACGACGGGACCGGTCTGCCAGTCGACGGGGTTGCCCTCGCGGTCCACGGACTTGCCGTTGGACTCCATGTCGAGCTGCTGGAGGTAGGCGGTGAACTTGCTCAGATAGTGGGAGTAGGGCAGCACGGCGTGCGACTGCGCGTCGAAGAACTCGCCGTACCAGACGCCCAGCAGGCCGAGCAGCAGCGGCGCGTTGGCCTCCGCCGGAGCCGTACGGAAGTGCTCGTCGACCAGGTGGAAGCCGGCGAGCATGTCGCGGAAGTGGTCCGGGCCGATCGCGATCATCAGCGAGAGGCCGATCGCCGAGTCGAAGGAGTAGCGCCCGCCGACCCAGTCCCAGAACTCGAACATGTTCGCCGTGTCGATGCCGAAGTCGGAGACCTTCTCGGCGTTCGTGGACAGCGCCACGAAGTGCTTGGCGACGGCGTCCTGACCCGCCTTCAGCCCGGAGAGGAGCCAGTCGCGGGCGGAGGTGGCGTTGGTGATGGTCTCGATGGTGGTGAAGGTCTTGGAGGCGATGATGAAGAGCGTCTCGGCCGGGTCCAAGTCCCTTACGGCCTCGTGCAGATCGGCCCCGTCGACGTTCGACACGAAACGGAACGTAAGATCGCGCGCGGTGTATGAGCGCAGCGCCTCGTACGCCATGGCCGGGCCCAGGTCGGAGCCGCCGATGCCGATGTTCACCACGTTCTTGATGGGCTTGCCGGTATGGCCGGTCCACTCGCCCGACCTGACGCGGTCGGAGAAGGTGGCCATCTTGTCGAGCACGGCGTGCACCGCCGGCACCACGTTCTCGCCGTCCACCTCGATCACGGCGTCCCGCGGGGCGCGCAGCGCCGTGTGCAGGACGGCGCGGTCCTCGGTGGTGTTGATCTTCTCGCCGCGGAACATCGCGTCCCGCAGCGCTGCGACGTTGGTGGCCGCGGCCAGCGCGCGCAGCAGCGCCAGCGTCTCGTCGGTCACCAGATGCTTGGAGTAGTCGAGGTAGAGATCGCCGACCTGGAGGGTGTACCGGCTGCCGCGCGCCTGGTCGGCTGCGAACAGTTCCCGCAGATGCGTCTGTCCGAGTTGCTCGCGGTGCTTGCCGAGAGCAGCCCATTCGGGCGTCTGATTGAGCCTCGTACGGCCTTCTGCGTTCACAGAGATTCACCCTCGCCTGGACGGTCGGTTCAGCCCCGCTGACCTGCTTTTCGGCCGGGGGTCCGGGGGTTGTCCCCCGGGAAGACACAGCATCTTGGACATCAGCCCACTTCTTCTCGTACCTGCCTGCGTGCCCCGCTGCGTCTCCAACCTAATTGATCAGAGGGGTGAGCGACGCGACTGCCGGAATGCGCAGTGCGGCCGTCGGCAAGGCGGGTGTGTTCGGCCCCCAGGCGGCCGCTGCCGCTCCGCCGAGCAGCGCGCCGAGCGGAGCGCCGGCGATCGCGGGCGTACGGAAGGCGGCGCCGATCCGGCGCTCAGCTGCGGCGGGTTTCGCTCCTGGACCAGCGTCGTCTGGTTGACGTTCCACACCATGCCCATGACCGCGGACACCGCCATCGCGGCGATCGTGACCCACAGCGCGCCCACGGACCCCATGGCGACCAGGCACCCGGTCCGCACAAGCCCCGCGGCGAACACGCTCCGTATTCGCCCGATCCGGACGGCCAGTCTGTGGGCCGACAGGCAGCCCGCCACGCTGCGGGCCCGGAAGTCCGTGATCACCGCGGCGGCTCCGCCGGGCCCCCGCGCCGAGCCGGCCGCGAACGCACTCCGGCCGGACGCCCACAGGCATCCGGCCGGGTAACAACTTCTAGATTTCGCCCCGCAGTTTCGCGAGCGCCTCGGCGAGAATCGCCTCGCCATCCGCGTCGCTGCGCCGCTCGCGTACATAGGCGAGGTGCGTCTTGTACGGCTCGGTGCGCGGCGGGTCCGGCGGATTCTCCCGGTCCTGTCCGGCCGGGAACCCACAGCGAGGACAGTCCCAAGTGTCGGGAACCTGTGCGTCGCTGGCGAAGCTCGGCTGCGTCTCGTGCCCGTTCGAGCACCAGAAGGAGATGCGCAGGCGCGGCGCGGACTCGCCCCGCTCGGCCTCACCCATCGGCCCCGCTCCGACCCGGCTTCCCCGGATCGCGTTGCCACTTGCCACGGTCGTAACTCCCTGCGTGATGGTGCTCGAAGATGCCCCAGTCTACGTAAGGCCCAACGTGCGTCCAGTGATTGGAGTTACACCCCGCACCGAGACGCTGACGGCGACGGGTCAGCTGTCCAACTTCATCAGCAAGCCAAGTACGACAATGCACGCAAACCACAGCAGGCCGATGACCACCGTAATGCGGTCGAGGTTGCGCTCGGCGACCGAGGAGCCGCCTACTGAGGACTGCATACCGCCACCGAACATGTCGGAGAGGCCGCCGCCCTTCCCCTTGTGCATCAGCACCAGCAGCATCATCAGCAGGCTGAAGACGATCAGGGCGATCGAAAACCCCATAATCACGGCTGGACCAACTTCCTCGGACTGAAATGGACGACGGGGGCCCGGGCTCGGAGAAGCCTCGGGCCCCCGCAAGCGTACGACGGATCCGCGCTACCGCATACTTACTGGTCGCGGAACCGGACGATCTTGACGAACTCGTCCGCGTCCAGCGCAGCACCGCCCACCAGAGCGCCGTCCACATCGGGCTGCGCCATGATCGCGGCGACGTTCCCGGACTTCACCGAGCCGCCGTACTGGATGCGGACCTTGTCGGCCAGCTCCTGGGAGTACAGCTCGGCCAGGCGCCCGCGGATCGCACCGCAGACCTCCTGCGCGTCCTCGGGGGTGGCGACCTCGCCGGTACCGATGGCCCACACCGGCTCGTACGCGATCACGATGGACTCGGCCTGCTCGGCCGGGATGTCCTTCAGGCCGCCGTCGAGCTGCGTGATCGTGTACTCGACCTGCTGGCCGGCCTTGCGGACCTCCAGGCCCTCACCGACGCAGAGGATCGGGGTCAGGCCGTGCCGGAAGGCGGCCTTCACCTTGGCGTTGCAGAGCTCGTCCGTCTCCGCGTGGTACTGCCGGCGCTCGGAGTGGCCCACGGTGACGTAGGTGCACTTCAGCTTGGACAGCATCGAGCCCGAGACTTCGCCGGTGTACGCGCCGGAGTCGTGCGCGGAGAGGTCCTGCGCACCGTACTTGATCTTGAGCTTGTCGCCGTCGACCAGGGTCTGCACGGAACGCAGGGCGGTGAAGGCCGGAATTACGGCGACCTCTACGGCCTCGTAATCCTTGTCCGCCAGGGCGAAAGCGAGCTTCTGGACATGGGCGATGGCCTCGAGGTGGTTGAGGTTCATCTTCCAGTTGCCCGCCATCAGCGGGGTGCGGCCCATTTCGGGAGCAGTCATTAGGGGTCAGTCCTCCAGTGCGGCGAGGCCGGGAAGCGTCTTGCCCTCGAGGTACTCGAGGCTCGCGCCGCCACCGGTCGAAATGTGGCTGAATGCCTTCTCGTCGAAGCCCAGGATCCGGACGGCCGCGGCGGAGTCGCCACCGCCGACGACCGAGAACGCCCGGGAGTCCACGAGCGCCTGGGCAACGGCTCTGGTGCCCTCGGCGTAGTCAGGGTGCTCGAAGACGCCCATCGGACCGTTCCAGAAGACGGTGGCCGCGTCGGCGAGCTTCGATGCGTACAGCTTGCGGGTCTCGGGACCGATGTCCAGACCCAGCTGGTCGGCCGGGATCGCGTCCGCGGCGACGGTGGACGGGTTGGCCGGGGCCTTGGTCTTCAGGTCCGGGAACTCGGGCGCGACCAGGACATCGACGGGGAGCACGAACTCCACGCCCTTCGCCTTGGCCCGCTCCAGGTACTCCCGGACCGCCGGAATCTGGTCCTCCTGGAGCAGCGAGATGCCGACCTCGTACCCCTGGGCCTTGAGGAAGGTGTACGCCATGCCGCCGCCGATCAGGATGCGGTCGGCCTTCTCCAGCAGGTGATCGATGACGCCGAGCTTGTCGGAGACCTTGGCACCGCCGAGGACGACGGCGTACGGGCGCTCGACGTCCTCGGTGAGCTTCTTCAGGACGCCGACCTCGGTGGCGATGAGGTAGCCGGCGGCGTGCGGCAGGCGGGCCGGGAGGTCGTACACCGAGGCGTGCTTGCGGTGTACGGCGCCGAAGCCGTCGCCCACGTACAGATCGGCAAGACCGGCGAGCTGATCGGCGAAGGCGCCGCGTTCGGCGTCGTCCTTGCTGGTCTCACCGGGGTTGAAGCGGAGGTTCTCGATGACGGCGACCTGGCCGTCGGCGAGGCCCGCGACGACGGCCTTGGCCGACTCGCCGACGGTGTCGGTGGCGAAGGCGACGTCGGCACCGAGCAGTTCACCGAGCCGCGCGGCCGCGGGGGCGAGCGAGAAGGCCGGGTCCGGGGCGCCCTTGGGCCGGCCCAGGTGGGAGGCGACGACGACACGCGCGCCCGCCTCGGCGAGCTTGGCGACGGCCGGCACTACGGCGCGGATGCGGCCGTCGTCGGTGATCGTGGTGCCGTCGAGCGGCACATTGAGGTCGGCGCGGACGAATACCCGCTTGCCGGCGACCCCTTCGGCGAGAAGTTGGTCGATCGTCTTCATGTGTACGGCTCCTCAGAGGGCTGGGACGTGCGAAGGGCTCGAACCGCGCTGCGTTGCGCTGCCCGAGCCCTATCGCTCACATCGTGGTGCTCTCGTTGCAGATCAGAGCTGGCCGCCGACGAAGACCGTGAGGTCCACGAGGCGGTTGGAGTAGCCCCACTCGTTGTCGTACCAGCCGATGACCTTGACGTTCTTGCCCTGGACCATGGTCAGGGAGGAGTCGAAGGTGCAGGAGGCGGGCCAATTGACGATGTCCGAGGAGACGATCTGGTCCTCGGTGTAGTCCACGATGCCCTTGAGCTGGCCCTCGGCCGCCTTCTGGAACGCGGTGTTGATCTCGTCCTTGGTGACCTCGCGCTCGAGCTCGACCACCAGGTCGGTCACGGAGCCGGTGGGGACCGGGACGCGCATCGCGATGCCGTCGAGCTTGCCCGCCAGCTCCGGGATGACCAGCGCGGTGGCCTTCGCGGCACCGGTGGTGGTCGGGATGATGTTCTCGGCGGCGGCGCGGGCGCGGCGCAGGTCCGAGTGCGGGAAGTCCAGGATGCGCTGGTCGTTCGTGTACGCGTGGACCGTGGTCATCAGGCCCTTGACGATGCCGAAGTTCTCCAGGAGAACCTTGGCCATCGGCGCCACACAGTTGGTGGTGCAGGAGGCGTTGGAGATGACGTGGTGGTTGGCCGCGTCGTACTTGTCCTGGTTGACGCCCATCACGATGGTGATGTCCTCGTTCTTGGCCGGAGCCGAGATGAGGACCTTCTTGGCGCCGCCGGCGATGTGCTTCTCGGCGTCGGCCTTCTTGGTGAAGATGCCGGTCGACTCGATGACGATGTCGACGCCCAGCTCGCCCCACGGAATGTCGGCGGGGTTGCGCTCGGAGAGCACCTTGATGGTGTGGCCGTCGACCGTGATCGTGTCGGCGGTGTGGGTCACCTCGGCCTTGAGGCGGCCCAGGATGGTGTCGTACTTCAGCAAGTGGGCCGTGGTCGCAGTGTCACCAAGGTCGTTGACAGCCACGATCTCGATGTCTGCACCCTGCTCCAGCAGCGCGCGGAAGTAGTTACGACCGATGCGGCCAAAGCCGTTGATGCCTACGCGGATCGTCACGAACCGATCTCCTCGTTGGTACGCCGGTTTTAGACGCCGGCGAGTTGTATGGGATGTCCCCGACCGCCTACGACCCTACCTCCATGAGGGCCCCGGGGTGACATCGAGTGGCTCCCTGCGTGGCACGGCGATCCGTACCCCCCAGTAGGGGCCACGGACCGCCGTCCCTGCTACGCAGCGTCAGCGCGGCAGCGCGCTGAGAGCCTTTCCGATGAGCTGCTTGCGGTCGGCCGCGCCGGGCACATGCTCCAGGCCGAAGCCGATGAGCACGGTGTCCCGGGTGGTGACGGCAGCCTGGGAATGGAACAGCGCCTGGGCGCGTGCCCAGTCGCCGGTGTTGCCGGGGCTGCCGGCCGGCGGCCTGGCGACGGTCCACGGGCCGAGCGCGGTCTCGAAGCCCTCCGGACCTTGCGGGGTGCCGCCGACGACAAGCTCGGTGTCGTCGACGAAGGCGCCGATTCCGCCGGTGCCCGGGTCCGTGACGTACGAGATGGAGAGCTCGACCTGCTTGCCCGCGTAGGCGCTGAGGTCGACGGAGACGGGCTGCCAGCCGTTGGAGGAACCGGTGAAGCGGTTCCAGGCACCGCTGGTGCCGGTCGCCGTGCAGCCGCTGTCCGTGACGGTCAGGTAGTGGGCGAGGAACGGGTGGCCCTCTACGTAGTAGCCCTCCTCGCACTGGACGGGCACCTGGGTGGTGGTGCCGCCGTTGGCGTCCGGCAGGGTCGTCCAGTCCTCCTGGCCGACCGTGTGCGCCTCGACGACGACATTGTCGAAGCCGCGCTCGGTGTCGTGGCTGAGCTGGAACTGCAGGCTCGGCTTGGCACCGGCCGCCGTGCCGGTCAGATCCACGGTGCGCGACAGCCGCATGTACGCGTCGTCCTCATGCTTCGCCGCCGCGAACCAGGAGCCGTCAGCCGGCTCGAACGGGGTGCGGATGCCCGGGTATCCGCCCGCGGAGGCGCTCTTGAACTGCGGGAACCGGTCGGGCTTCAGGGTGTCCGAGGTGATCGTGTACGCCCCGGCCAGATCGAGCGGGTTCCCGGGCGCAGCGGCGAGTGAGGCCTTCGCGCCCGCGAGCCTTCCGGTGCCGGCGAAGGAGAACGGGGACTTCAGCCCGACGCGGTTGTACGCGCCGAGGTAGTACTGCGCGAAGTCGTTGGAGTCGGCCCCACCGAGGTCGACGTCGCCGCCGGCCAGCTCACCGGCGTTGATCAGCTTCCCGCCCTCGTTGAGGTAGTCCCGTACGACGCCCGTGGTCGCCGCGGAGGGCTGTCCGGCGCCGGTGTACCAGATGACCGTCTCGAAGTGGCTGAGCACGCCGAGGGCGTCCGGGACGCCCTGCGTGGCGACGTCCCAGACCGCGGCGCTGTGGCCGTTGTCCGCGAGGGCCTTGGTGTACGCGGCGGTGTTCTGCGCCGGGGCGGTGCCGCCCTCCTCGGCGATCACCAGCGTGTCGCCGCGCGGCCGTTCGGCGACCGTGTAGGTGAAGTGCTCGCTGGAGGTGGGTTTTCCGGCTTTGGTCTCACCGGTGAACCAGACCTCGACCTTGTCGCCGACGTCGCCGTCCTGCACCTTGGCCCGGTACTCGTCGAAGCGGATGTTGTCATCGCCGCCGTAGACCTCGCCGCCCTTCCAGGCCCTGAGCGCCTGGTCGTGCGTACGGCCGCCGTTGACGCGGTACTTGAGCTCCTTGTCGCGTACCGACTTGCGCGCGATGACGGAGACTTCCTGGTCGCCGCCGGCGGCGTAGGAGGTGGTGAAGGCATCGGGGGTGAAGTCCGCGGCCTTCAGGCCGAGCGAGGAAGACGGCTGGTCGGGGTGGGCCGCGGTTTCGGCGACGGAGAGCGCGAACGGGATGTTCTTGGCGAACTCCTGCTGGATCAGCTTCTCGTCGTCCGGGAAGGTGAAGACGGATGCACAGTCGGCAGCGTTCCAGGAGTCGTTGGGGTCGATCCTGGAGGCGGTGGCGCAGGTCGACATCTCCGGGGTGTACATCATCATCCCGTTGACGTTGGCCGCGTGGCCGTCGGCCTCCCCGTTGGTGGTGTAGAGCTCGGAGGAGACCTGGGGGCGGTAGCCGGGGACGGCGGAGTTCTGGGGCGTACCGGCGAGGGACTCGTACAGGACGTCGTCCGGCGTCGGGGTGGCGACCTGCCAGCCGACTCCGTACAGGAGCAGTTGGGCCGCGGAGTGGTAGTTGATGCCGTACTCGAAGCCGATGCGCTTCTGGAAGGCGTCGAGCGCCTTCGTCTCGGGCTCGGAGGCCGGACCGGTGCCGCGGTAGGTCTCGGAGGCGGGGTCGGGGGACGAACCTTCGTTGTCGTAGCCCCACTTGTAGGCGAAGTTGCGGTTGAGGTCGACGCCGTCGCCGGGGGCTGTCTTGCCGTCGCCGTTGTTGTCGCGGAGGTTCTTGCGCCACTGGCGCTCGGCGGTGCCCTTGAACGTGTAGTCGTAGCCGTCGGGGTTGGCGGAGAGGACGAACCACAGTTCGGTGGAGTCGACGATCTTCGTGATCCGAGGGTCCTTGCCGTAGCCCGCCAGGTAGTGGTGCATCAGCCGGCGGGTCATCTCCGGGGTGATCCACTCGCGGGCGTGCTGGTTGGACAGATACAGCGTGGCGGGCTTGGAGCCGTCCTTGTACTTCTTGGCGCCCTTGCTGAGCTTGAGGGCGAGGATGTCCTGGCCCCCCAGGGTCTTGCCGATGCTGACGACCTTGGTGAGGGCGGGGTTGGCCTGCGCGGTGGCGAGGATCTCGCGCTTCAGGCCCGTCTCGCCGCCGTACGGGCGGAAGACGCCGTCGCCCGCGGCGGCCACGCGGTTCTCGGCCGTGCCCGAGATGGTGTGCTCGGTGATGCCGATGCCCTGCTCGCGCAGTGCGCCGGCCTGCTGCTCGGTGAGGTAGAGCTCGACCGTGGCGGTGCCCTTGTCGGGCACCTGCTCGCTGAGTTCATGTGCGTCGGCGCCCGCCGCGAGGATCAGCGGGACCTGGGCTTTGGTGACCTTCGCATGCCATACGGAGAGTCCGTCGTCGTCACCCGCCTGTTCCGCCTGGGCGATCGGTGCGGCCGCCAGTCCGGCCATCAGCAGTGAAGCCGCGGCGAGGATCGATCTCGCTCTGCGTCTCATGAGCCTCCCTTTGCTGTTGTGTGCCACGAAAGTGGACAGACGTCAGGCTCATGACACTTCATGATCATGTCAAGAGCATACAAATAGACATAACGCCGCTGTCGGCACCTGGAAGGCGCCGACAGCGGTGGCTCGATCATGGTGGTGGACATCAGCCGGAACTCAGCCGGACTCAGCCGACGAGACCGTCGGCCATTTCCTCGGTCAGATTGGACTCCGTACCCGGAATGCCGAGGTCCTGGGCTCGCTTGTCGGCCATCGCGAGCAGCCGGCGGATACGGCCCGCGACCGCGTCCTTGGTCAGCGGCGGGTCTGCCAGCGCGCCCAGCTCCTCGAGTGAAGCCTGCTTGTGTTCCATCCGCAGCCGGCCGGCCGCGGCGAGGTGCTCGGGCACCTCCTCGGCGAGGATCTCCAGCGCGCGCTGCACCCGGGCGCCCGCGGCGACCGCGGCGCGCGCCGAGCGGCGCAGGTTGGCGTCGTCGAAGTTGGCGAGGCGGTTGGCGGTGGCGCGCACCTCGCGGCGCATCCGCCGCTCTTCCCAGGCCAGCACCGACTCGTGCGCCCCGAGGCGCGTCAGCAGCGCGCTGATCGCGTCCCCGTCGCGCACGACGACGCGGTCCACGCCACGTACCTCACGCGCCTTGGCGGCGATGGAGAGCCGGCGTGCCGCGCCGACCAGAGCCAGAGCTGCCTCCGGGCCGGGGCAGGTGACCTCCAGCGAGGAGGAGCGGCCCGGCTCGGTGAGCGAGCCGTGTGCCAGGAACGCACCTCGCCAGGCGGCCTCCGCGTCACAGGTGGCACCGGAGACGACCTGCGGGGGCAGCCCCCGGATCGGGCGGCCGCGGCCGTCGACGAGACCGGTCTGGCGGGCCAGCTGGTCGCCGCCGGCCACCACCCGTACGACGTAGCGCGAGCCGCGGCGCAGTCCGCCGGGCGCCATCACCATCAGCTCGGAGCTGTGCCCGAAGATCTCCAGGATGTCCCGCTTCAGCCGGCGTGCCGCGATGCCGGTGTCCAGCTCCGCCTCGATCACGATGCGGCCACTCACCAGGTGCAGCCCGCCCGCGAACCGAAGGATCGCCGAGACCTCCGCTTTTCTGCAGCAGGTCCGGGTGACGGGAAGCCGGGAGATTTCGTCCTTCACCGCTGCCGTCATCGCCATGGGCCGATCCTTCCATGCATCCGAAAAATACGGTCGTACGCGGCGGCCAACAGCTCCGGATCATGCTTCGGAACGCCGTTGGGCGAGGCCACGGGGGCCAGCTCGACCGCGGCGCCGAGCCGCGTGGCGGCGTCGGCGAGGGACTCACGGTCGGGCACGGCGGCCTCGTCGGCCAGCACCACGTCCAGGGCGAGTTTAGGCGCGTGTCGTCCCAAAACCTCCAAATGACGCTGCGGTGAGAAGCCATCTGTTTCGCCGGGCTGCGGCGCGAGGTTGAGCGAGAGGACGCGGCGGGCCTTCGTCTCGATCAGCGCGTTCAGCAGTTCGGGCACGAGCAGATGCGGGATCACCGAGGAGAACCAGGAACCCGGGCCGAGCACCACCCAGTCGGCGTCCAGGACGGCGGCGACGGCCTCGGGGACGGCGGGCGGGTCGTGCGGGACGAGGTGCACCGACTGCACCTCACCGGGCGTGAGCGCGACGGTCGCCTGGCCGCGCACGGTAACCACGTCGTTCGGGCGGGCCGGGTCGTGGCCCCGGACCAGCGCCTGCAGCTCCAGCGGGACGGCGGACATCGGCAGCACCCGGCCGTGTGCGCCGAGCAGCTTGCCGACCAGGTCCAGGGCCAGGACATGGTCGCCGAGCTGCTCCCACAGGGCCACTATCAACAGATTGCCGACCGCGTGTTCATGCAGGTCGCCCTTGGACTCGAAGCGGTGCTGGATCACCCGGGCCCAGGTCTGGCCCCAGTCGTCGTCGCCGCACAGCGCAGCGAGAGCCTTGCGCAGGTCACCGGGCGGCAGCACGCCGAGCTCGTCACGGAGCCGGCCGCTGGAGCCGCCGTCGTCGGCGACGGTGACGACCGCGGTGAGGTCGCCGGTGATACGGCGCAGGGCCGTGAGTGACGCGGACAAGCCCATGCCGCCACCGAGCGCGACGACCTTGGGCTGTGCGCCGCGCTTCCGTCCGGTCAGCGCGTGCGTGGACCTGCGCAGCCGCCGCAGACGGAGGTTACGTCCGGTCACTCGCGCCCCATGTCCCGGTGGACAACGACGGTCTCGATCCCCGCGGAGGAGAGCCTGGCGGCGAGCTTCTCCGACGTGGCGACGGAGCGGTGCTTACCGCCGGTGCAACCGACCGCGATGGTCACGTACCGCTTGCCCTCGCGGCGGTAGCCCGCGGCGATCAGCTGGAGCAGCTCGGTGTAGCGGTCGATGAACTCCTTGGCGCCGGGCTGGTTGAAGACGTAGTTCGACACCTCTTCGTTGAGGCCGGTGAACGGACGCAGCTCCGGGACCCAGTGCGGGTTCGGCAGGAAGCGCATGTCGACGACGAGGTCCGCGTCGACCGGCAGTCCGTACTTGAATCCGAACGACATCACCGTGGCCCGCAGCTCCGGCTCCTCGTCGCCCGCGAACTGGGCATCCATCTTGGCACGCAGCTCATGGACGTTGAGGCTGGAGGTGTCGATCACCAGGTCGGCGTCGCCGCGCAGTTCGCGCAGCAGGTCACGCTCGGACGCGATGCCGTCGACGATCCGGCCGTCGCCCTGGAGGGGGTGCGGTCTGCGGACCGACTCGAAGCGGCGGACCAGGGCGTCGTCGGAGGACTCGAGGAAGACGATTCGCCGGGTGACCTGCTTGGTGTCCAGGTCGGCGAGGGACTCGCGGAGGTTGTCGAAGAACCGCCGGCCGCGTACGTCGACGACGACGGCGATCCGGGCGACATTGCCCTGCGAGCGTGCGCCGAGCTCCACCATGGTGGGGATCAGCGCGGGCGGCAGGTTGTCGACGACGAACCAGCCGAGGTCCTCCAGACACTTCGCGGCCGTGCTGCGCCCGGCGCCCGACATTCCGGAGATGATCACCAGCTCGGGGATTGCCGCGTCCGCGGCCCCGCCGGGCTCGCTCGTGGTGCCCGTACTCACGTCTGCTGCTCCGTCTCCATCGTGCTCAGTCATGTCCTGCTGCCCCCGTCGTTCTCTTCAATGATCTCTCCTGTTGCCGTATTCACGGCAGGGGCGGCCGGAGCCGCCTGGGCGAGGGCCACCACGACGGACTCCGCCGTCTTGCGGCCCATGCCGGGAACCTCGCAGATCTGCTCGATTGTCGCCTGCTTCAACCGCTTCACCGAGCCGAAATGTTTGATCAGCGCCTGTTTCCGGGTTTCGCCGAGACCCGGGACCGCGTCCAGCGGGCTGGTCCTGATGCGCTTGGTCCGCTTGGAGCGCTGGTAGCGGATGGCGAAGTCGTGGGCTGTGTCACGGACCCGCTGAAGGAGATAGAGCCCCTCGCTGGAGCGTGGCAGGACCACCGGGTCGTCGTCGTGCGGCAGCCAGACCTCTTCGAGGCGCTTGGCCAGTCCGCACACGGCGACATCGTCGATGCCGAGCTCGTCGAGGGCGCGCTGCGCGGCGGCCACCTGCGGCTTTCCGCCGTCCACGACGACGAGCTGGGGCGGATAGGCGAAGCGCTTGGGCCTGTTGTCCTCTTCTCCGTCAGACACAGACTCGGGGGTGTCTTCGCCGATCCACTCCCCCGTCTTGTCTTTCTCCGCGAGGTACCGCCTGAAGCGGCGGGTGATCACCTCGTGCATCGAGCGGACATCGTCCTGCCCTTCGAAGCCTTTGATCTGGAAACGGCGGTACTCGCTCTTGCGCGCCAGGCCGTCCTCGAAGACGACCATGGACGCCACCACGTCCTCGCCCTGGAGGTGCGAGATGTCGAAGCACTCGATCCGCAGCGGCGCCGAGACCAGACCGAGGGCCTCGGCGATCTCCTCCAGGGCGCGCGAGCGGGTGGTGAGATCGCTGGCGCGTTTGGTCTTGTGCAGTGCGAGGGCCTGCAGGGCATTGCGCTGGACCGTCTCCATCAGGTCCCTCTTGTCGCCGCGCTGAGGGATACGGAGCGAGACATTCGAGCCGCGCCGGCCGCTCAGCCACAGACTGACCGCGTCGGTGTCATCGGGGAGGGCCGGGACGAGGACCTCTTTGGGGACGGCCTCGCCCCGCTCCTCGCCGTACAGCTGCTGGAGCGCGTGCTCGACGAGGCCGGCGGTGTCCACGGCCTCGACCTTGTCCGTGACCCAGCCGCGCTGGCCGCGCACCCGGCCGCCGCGGACGTGGAAGATCTGCACGGCGGCTTCGAGCTCGTCCTCGGCGACGGCGATCAGATCGGCGTCGGTGGCGTCCGCGAGCACGACGGCGTTCTTCTCCAGAGCCCGCTTGAGTGCCCCTATGTCGTCGCGCAGCCGGGCCGCCTTCTCGTACTCCATCTCCTCGGCGGCCGCCATCATCTGCTTCTCCAGACGGCGGATGTACGTGCCGGTGCGGCCGGCCATGAAGTCGCAGAACTCCTCGGCCAGTTCGCGGTGCTCCTCGGGGGTGACCCGGCCCACGCAGGGCGCGGAGCACTTGCCGATGTAGCCGAGCAGACAGGGGCGCCCTTTCTGCTGGTGATTCCTGAAGACCCCGGCCGAGCAGGTGCGTACGGGAAAGACCCGCAGCATCAGGTCGACGGTCTCGCGGATCGCCCAGGCGTGGCCGTACGGACCGAAGTAGCGCACGCCCTTCTTCTTGGCGCCGCGCATCACCTGGACCCGCGGGAAGTCCTCGTTGAGGGTGACCGCGAGATACGGATAGCTCTTGTCGTCCCGGTACTTGACGTTGAACCGCGGGTCGAATTCCTTGATCCAGGAGTACTCCAGCTGGAGCGCCTCGACCTCGGTGGAGACCACCGTCCACTCCACGGAGGCCGCCGTGGTGACCATGGTGGCGGTGCGCGGGTGCAGAGTCGCCACGTCCTGGAAGTAGTTGGCGAGGCGCTGGCGCAGACTTTTGGCCTTCCCGACGTAGATCACCCGGCGGTGCTCGTCGCGGAATCTGTAGACCCCCGGTGAGTCGGGGATCTGTCCCGGCTTGGGGCGGTAACTGGAGGGGTCTGCCATGTCGACCAGCCTACTGGCGGGCAGTGACAGCGCGGGCCGGGTCCGGCCCTCGTCGGGGCTCCGCACCGGATCCCGTACGGCAGTGCCAGGCCGCCGTGCCGACCCGGGCGGGTGCGCGAGCGCGCCCGTGACCGCCGTCGCCGAGGCGACCGTGATCACCGGATCGGCGTGGGTATCGCGTCCGGACGCCGCGGATGAGCATCAGTCCTTGTCGGCGGCGGGTCAACACGCTTCAATGCGGGATGACACGGCGCTGTGGACACTGCGGCCGGGATGTGAACACCTCCGTCCCGCTCCACCTGGACGCCGGTCGCCGCCCACCCACAGCGGCTCGCCCCCGTCGTAAACGCTCACTTAATTCCCGCAAGTCGCTGGAGGAACCATGGGGCACACCGAGGCCGATCTGGCACAGGTGCTGCACACCGGCCCGTTCCATCTGGCGCTGCGCGCTGCCCTCGCGGTGCGCGGGCTGCCGCTCCAGCGCGTCCAGCACCATCTCGCGCACCGCGGGATAAAGGTGGGCGTGACCAGCCTCAGCTACTGGCAGCAGGGCGCGCGCCGCCCGCAGCGCCCCGAGTCGCTGCGCGCCGTGCGTGCTCTGGAGGACGTACTCGAACTGCCCGGGAACTCGCTGATCCGGCTGCTCGGCGTCGGCGAAGGCGGCACCCGAACCGATGTCGAGCGCCCCGCTACGCGCTCCTACCGCTCACTGGTGGGGACCTCCGGCGCGGTGGAGCAGGTGCTTGCCGAGCTCGAGTCGCCGGCGGACGGCGGGCTGCACACGGTGGGCCACCACGAGCGGGTACGGATCGGGGCGGGGCGCGAGCTGCTGGGGCGCGATTCGGCGCATGTAGTACGCGCCCACCGCGACGGCATCGACCGCTATCTGGCCATTCACCACGGCAATCCGGGCTGCGATCCCGCGCGGGTGGAGGTCAGCGCGCTGGAGAACTGCCGCACGGGGCGGGTGCGGTGGCACCGGGAGACCGGGGTCCTGATCGCGGAGCTGCTCTTCGACGCCCGGCTGCGCGCGGGTGAGACGTACCTCTTCGGCTACGGCTTCGAGGACGGGACCGGCGGGCCGAGCGAGGAGTACGTCCGAGGCTTCAGCTTCGCGGGCGGGCAGTACGTCCTCCAGGTGCGCTTCGACGAGGCTGCGCTGCCGGTGCGGTGCCGGCGGTTCGCGCAGGCCACGACAGGAGTGCCGCGCGGCGCCAGGACGGATCTGACACTGAGCGGCCGGCACCGTACGGTCCATCTGGTGGAGCAGGGCGTACGTCCGGGGATCCTGGGGATCGACTGGGACTGGGACTGACGCTCGCGTTTGTGGTTCACGCCTCCGGGCCGGCGACGAGCTTGCCGCCCTCGGCCTTGATCGGCACCTCGGGGAGCGGCACGGTCGCCGGGCCATGGAGCGCCTTGCCGGTGGTGACGTCGAAGCGGCTGCCGTGGCAGGGGCAGTTGCCTTCGGTGCCCTCGACCTTGTCGAGAACGCAGCCCGCGTGCGTGCACTGCGCACTGAATGCCTTGTACTGGCCCTTGGCCGGGCAGCTCACGACCAGGCGCTGCTCGCGGTAGAGCTTGGCGCCGCCGACCGGGACGGCGTCGGCCGCGCCGAGATCGACGGGCGCGGTGGGTGTGGGGTTCTCTGCGTGGCCGAGCTTCGACTCGGTGGAGCAGGCCGCGACCCCCAGGCCGGCCGCCCCGGCGAGGGCGGCGCCTTTCAGCACGGTACGGCGGGCGGCTGGCTGGCCGGACATGGAAACTCCACTGATCAGTGCGTCGGTGACAGACCCGACGATACCGGCGGAGATCGGCGGCCCACCTGGCGGGCTCCCTGTTGCCCCCGGAAGCTATGGGTTACGTTCTCGCCGTGATCGTCGTCGCCGGAGAGTCCTTGATCGACCTGGTCCCGCAGGGGGACTGCGACCCGCTGCCCATGCTGCTGCCGCGGCTCGGCGGCGGACCGTACAACACGGCTGTGGCGCTCGGCCGGCTCGGCGCGACGGTCGGCTTCTGCTCCCGGGTTTCGACGGACGGCTTCGGCGAGGCGCTGCTGGCCGGGCTGCGTACCGCGGGGGTCGGGACCTCCCTCGTCCAGCGCGGGCCCGAGCCGACGACGCTGGCGGTCGCGAGCATCGGCGCGGACGGCTCCGCCGGGTACCGCTTCTATGTGCAGGGCAGCGCGGACCGGCTCTTCGAGCTGCCGCCCCAACTGCCGGACTCCGTACGGGCACTGGCACTCGGGACCTGCTCGCTGGTGCTGGAGCCGGGCGCGACCGCGTACGAAGCGCTGCTGCGACGGGAGGCGGGACGCAGGGTCTTCACGCTGCTCGACCCGAACATCAGGGCCGGTCTGATCCCGGACGCGGACGCCTACCGGGCGCGCTTCGCCGGCTGGCTGCCGTATGTGTCGCTGTTGAAGCTGTCCGAGGACGACGCCCGGTGGCTCGGCGGCGTGCCGGAGGGGCCCGCGGCGGTGGTGCTGACGCGGGGTGCGGCGGGGCTGTCGGTACGGACGCGGGGCGGGCTTGAGGTCTCGGTCCCGGCCACGGCGGTGACCGTCGCGGACACGATCGGCGCGGGCGACACGGTGAACGCTGCCCTGCTGCACGGCCTCGCGGCCCGGGACGCCCTGTCTGCGAACGCCCTGGCCGGTCTGGGCGCGGAGGGATGGCACGAGGTGCTGCACTTCGCGTCCCGGGCTGCGGCAGTGACCTGCTCCCGCACGGGCGCGGAGCCGCCGTACGCGTCGGAGCTGAACGGCTGAACGGTTCCGTCCTCGATCTCCCCCGGACGAAGTCGGGGGAGATCGAGGACACAACGGCATCCCCGGTCAGGCCTTGCGGGCCCGGCTGGTCCGCGCCGTCGCCGTCTTCTTGGCAGGGCTCGCCTTCGCGGCCACCGCGTTCTTCGCCGTGGCGGGCTTCTTGGCCGCCGCCTTCTTCGGCGCCCTGCGCGCCGCCGGCACCACCGCGTCGCTGATCCGCTCGGCGTCCAGGATGTCCCGCAGGAACTTGCCGGTGTGGCTGGTCGGCACCCCCGCAACCTGCTCCGGGCTGCCCTCGGCGATGACCAGACCGCCGCCGCTGCCACCCTCCGGGCCCATGTCGACGACCCAGTCCGCGGTCTTGATGACGTCCAGGTTGTGCTCGATCACGATGACTGTGTTGCCCTTGTCCACCAGGCCGGACAGCACCTTGATCAGCTTGCTGATGTCCTCGAAGTGCAGACCGGTCGTCGGCTCGTCCAGGACGTAGACCGTGCGGCCGGTGGAACGCTTCTGGAGCTCCGAGGCCAGCTTCACGCGCTGGGCCTCACCGCCCGAGAGCGTCGGCGCGGACTGGCCGAGCCGCACATAGCCGAGGCCCACCTCGTGGAGGGTCTTCAGATGACGGGCGATCGTCGGGACGGCCGCGAAGAAGTCCAGCGCCTCCTCGATCGGCATGTCCAGCACCTCGGCGATGGACTTGCCCTTGTAGTGGACCTCCAGGGTCTCGCGGTTGTAGCGCGCTCCGTGGCAGACCTCACACGGGACGTACACATCCGGCAGGAAGTTCATCTCGATCTTGATCGTGCCGTCGCCCGAGCAGTTCTCGCAGCGGCCGCCCTTGACGTTGAAGGAGAACCGGCCGGGGAGGTAGCCCCGGACCTTGGCCTCCATCGTCTCCGCGAAGAGCCTGCGGACATGGTCGAAGACGCCGGTGTATGTCGCCGGGTTGGAGCGCGGCGTACGGCCGATGGGCGACTGGTCGACGTGCACCACCTTGTCGACGAGGTCGTCGCCGTCCACCCGGGTGTGGCGGCCCGGCACCGACTTGGCGCCGTTCAGCTCGCGGGCCAGGTGGGTGTAGAGGATGTCGTTGACCAGGGTCGACTTGCCGGAGCCCGAGACACCGGTGACCGCGGTGAGCACGCCGAGCGGGAACGAGACGTCGATGTCGCGCAGGTTGTTCTCGCGTGCGCCGTGGACCGTGAGCTGACGGGTCGGGTCCGTGGGCCGGCGGATGTCGGGCGTCGCAATGGACCGCTTACCGGCGAGATACTGCCCGGTCACCGAGTCCTTGTTGGCAAGGAGCTCCTTCAGCGAGCCGCTGTGCACGACCTTGCCGCCGTGCTCGCCGGCGCCGGGGCCGATGTCGACGACCCAGTCGGCCATCTTGATGGTGTCCTCGTCGTGCTCGACGACGATGAGGGTGTTGCCCATGTCACGCAGCCGGACAAGGGTCTCGATGAGCCGGTGGTTGTCGCGCTGGTGCAGGCCGATGGACGGCTCGTCCAGCACGTACAACACTCCGACGAGGCCGGAGCCGATCTGAGTGGCGAGCCGGATGCGCTGGGCCTCGCCACCGGAGAGCGTGCCGGCCGCGCGGTTCAGCGAGAGGTAGTCGAGGCCGACGTCGACCAGGAACTTCAGCCGTTCGTTGACCTCCTTGAGCACCCGCTCGGCGATCTTCTTGTCGCGGGCGTTCAGCTTCAACTCGCCGAGGAAGTCCGCGCACTCACTGATCGACATCGCGGCGATGTCGGCGATGGACTTCTCCATCACCGTGACCGCGAGGACGACCGGCTTCAGCCGGGTGCCCTGACAGGTCGGGCAGGGCACCTCGCGCATATAGCCCTCGAAGCGCTCCCTGCTGGAGTCACTCTCTGCCTCGCTGTGCCGCCGCTTGACGAACTGCACGGCCCCCTCGAAGGCTGGGGTGGTGTAGGCCCGCTCCCGTCCGTATCTGTTGCGGTAGCGGACCTCGACCTGGGTCTTGTGTCCGTACAGCAGGGCGTTCTTGGCGCGCTGCGGCAGCCCGGCCCAGGGCATGTCGGTGGAGAAGCCGAGGGCATGAGCGAGACCGCCGATCAGCCGCCCGAAGTACTCCTTGGTGTGGCCGTGCGACCAGGGGTGGATCGCGCCGTCGTCGAGGGACCTCTCTTCGTCCGGGACGATCAGCTCGGGGTCCACCTCCATGCGCGTGCCGATGCCGGTGCAGTCGGGGCAGGCGCCGAACGGTGAGTTGAAGGAGAAGGAGCGGGGCTCCAGCTCCTCGAAGGACAGGTCGTCGTACGGGCAGTAGAGATGCTCCGAGAACATCCGCTCGCGCTCGGGGTCGTCCTCGGGGAGGTCGACGAAGTCGAGGATGACCATGCCGCCGGACAGCCCGAGCGCGGTCTCCACCGAGTCGGTCAGCCGGCGCTTGGCGCTGTCCTTGACGGTGAGGCGGTCGACGACCACCTCGATGGTGTGCTTCTCCTGCTTCTTCAGCTTGGGCGGATCGGCGAGCTGGATCGTCTGTCCGTCGACCCGCGCCCGGCTGTATCCCTTGGTCTGGAGGTCGGCGAAGAGGTCGACGAACTCGCCCTTGCGATCGCGCACGAGGGGCGAGAGGACCTGGAAGCGGCTGCCCTCGGGCAGCTCCAGCACCTTGTCGACGATGGCCTGCGGCGACTGGCGCGAGATGGGCCGGCCGCACTCGGGGCAGTGCGGCTTGCCGATACGGGCGAAGAGCAGCCGGAGGTAGTCGTAGACCTCGGTGATGGTGCCGACCGTCGAGCGCGGGTTGCGCGAGGTCGACTTCTGGTCGATGGAGACGGCCGGGGAGAGGCCCTCGATGAAGTCGACGTCCGGCTTGTCCATCTGGCCGAGGAACTGCCGGGCGTACGAGGAGAGCGATTCGACGTACCGGCGCTGCCCCTCGGCGAAGATCGTGTCGAACGCGAGGGACGACTTGCCCGACCCGGAGAGCCCGGTGAACACGATGAGGGAGTCACGCGGGAGGTCGAGCGAGACGTTCTTGAGGTTGTGCTCGCGAGCGCCACGAACGATGAGACGGTCGGCCACGCCGGTCCGCACCTTTCTTGAGAGAAGCGGGGGGGCAAAGCCCCCGTCCCAGACTATGGGGGCGCCGGATCGTTTGGATTCCAAGCTGTGAAATGCCTGCTGCAACCAGGATGCCTCCACCGAGCCTATAGCACGCGCATTCGAATTACGGCCACGCTCTGCCACCTTCACCCGATCGAGTGCCCGGGCTATCGTCGGCCCCATGATCGATCCCTTGCGTGACCTGGCCTCTGTACGTGAAGCCACCGATCGGCTCCTGACCGCAGCCGCCGGTCTTGACGACTCCGGGGGCGCCGCGCCGTCCCGGCTCCCGGGCTGGAGCCGCGGCCATGTGCTGGCCCACCTCTCCCGTAACGCTGACGCGCTCGTAAATGTTCTCGAGGGCCGCCCGATGTATGTGAGCTCCGAGACACGCGACACCGACATCGAGCGGGACGCGCACCGCCCGCTCGCCACCCAGCTCGCCGACGTACGCGAGAGTGCCGCCCGTTTCCAGTCCGCGTCCGCGGTCCCCGCCGACTGGAGCCGCACGGTCGAGCTGCGCAACGGCATCAAGGACGCCGCGGCCGGCGTCCCCTTCCGCCGGCTTGCCGAGGTCGAGCTGCACCACGTCGACCTGAACATCGGCTACGAGCTGGAGGACCTGCCCGAAGAATTTACCGACCGGGAGATCGTTTTCCTCGCCCAGCGCTTCTCCGGGCGCGCGGACGTCCCGCCGACCCGCATCGTCGCGGCCGGCAAGGCCTCCGGCGACGGCTCGGCCGACGCCTCGGGCGAGGGCTCCGGCGAGTGGCACACGGGCGGCACGGAGGGCGCCCCGGTGACGGTCACCGGCCCCGCCCCCCCACTTCTCGGGTGGCTCGCCGGCCGCCGCGACGGGTCGGATCTGAACACCGGGGGAGGCCTGCTTCCGGCGCTGCCGCCGCTATAGGCTGACCCCATGACATACAGCGGAGTGGTGAAGGTCGGCGGCGCTGCGGATGTGCACGAACTCCCAGACTTGATGATCTCCAAGGTCGCGGTCGGCCCGATGGACAACAACGCCTATCTGCTGCGCTGTCGGGCCACCGACGAGCAGTTGCTGATCGACGCGGCCAATGAGCCCGAGACGCTGCTGAGGCTGATCGGCGACGACTCCATCGCGTCCGTCGTCACCACCCACCGCCACGGCGATCACTGGCAGGCGCTGGACGACATCGTCCGCGCGACCGGTGCCCGCACCTACGCCGGCCGGTACGACGCCGAGGGCATCCCCGTCCCGACGGACGTGCCCGTCGAGGACGGGGACACGATCCGGGTGGGCCGCGTCGAACTGACCGCCCGTCATCTCGTGGGGCACACCCCCGGCTCGATCGCCCTGGTCTACGACGACCCGCACGGCCACCCGCACGTTTTCACGGGCGACTGCCTCTTCCCCGGCGGGGTGGGCAACACGCACAAGGATCCCGAGGCCTTCGCGAGCCTGATCAACGACGTCGAGACGAAGCTCTTCGGCCTGCTTTCGGACGAGACCTGGGTCTACCCGGGGCATGGCAAGGACACGACGCTGGGTGACGAGCGGCCGCATCTGCCGGAGTGGCGCAAGCGCGGGTGGTAGCGCGCTCGTTGCGTGCTCCCGTTCCCCGGTCTCGTTCCCTGCTCTCGTTCCGTCCGGGCTCTCGTACGCCGCCGCTCCCTTCGCTGCCGTCCGCCGACAGCACTTACGGCGGGTCGGTCCGCGTGGATGGGTCCGGGGCGCCGGATCACCGTCACGTACTGAGAACCGGACGGAGCGGTCGCCATCCGGCAACCGCTCCGTCCCGGTACGTGACACCCCCTGCGTCCTACCGCTGCCGGGCCTCGACGCCGTCCTTCCGGGACTCCTCGTCGGCCTCGGCCGCTTCCCTCTCCGCCTTCCTCTTCGAGGCGATCAGGCTGGTGATCGTGGTGACGATCAGCACGCCACAGATGAACGCCAGCGAGAACGGAATCGAGATCTCGGGGACATGCACCCCGCTCTCGTGGAGGGCGTGCAGCACCAGTTTGACGCCGATGAAGCCGAGAATCACCGACAGGCCGTAGCTGAGGTGGACCAGCTTCCTCAGCAGGCCGCCGATGAGGAAGTACAACTGGCGCAGGCCCATCAGGGCGAAGGCGTTCGCCGTGAAGACGATGTACGGGTCCTGGGTCAGGCCGAAGATCGCGGGGATGGAGTCCAGCGCGAAGAGCACATCGGTGGTGCCGATGGCGAGCATGACCACCATCAGCGGGGTCATGACGCGCTTGCCGTTGTTGCGGATGAAGAGCTTGGTGCCGTGGTACTTGTCGGCGACGCCGAAGCGCTTCTCGATGGACTTGAGGAGGCGGTTCTCCTCGAACTCCTCTTCCTCCTCGTCGGAGCGCGCCTCCTGGATGAGCTTCCAGGCGGTGTAGATGAGGAACGCGCCGAAGATGTAAAAGACCCAGGAGAAGCTGGCGATGATCGCGGCGCCGGCGGCGATGAAGATGGCGCGCAGGACGAGAGCGATCAGCACGCCGATGAGCAGCACGCGCTGCTGGAGGTGGGACGGCACCGCGAACTTCGCCATGATCAGGACGAAGACGAAGAGATTGTCGACGCTCAGCGACTTCTCGGTGATGAAGCCCGCGAAAAACTCTCCCGATGCCTGGCTCTCACCGAATACCAGCAGGCCGAGGCCGAAGAGAGCGGCCAGGACGATCCAGACGACCGTCCAGATTCCGGCTTCCTTGATCGACACGTCATGGGGCTTGCGCCCGATGAAGAAGTCGACAGCGATCAGAGCACTCAGACCAAGAATGGTCAGCGTCCACATGGTCAATGAAACGTCCACTGCGCCTCCGGCGTCGTACGGCTACTGATCAGCGTCGTCGCTGCCGGAGGTCTCCTCCACCCGAGCGGCTCTGCCGCACGGGCCGGCGCCCCGGGACCCCGGTATCGGTCCGTACTGACGGGAACGCCGCAGCCGGGAGTACTCCCCTCCGCTCAAAGGAGCGTACAGGAATCCCCAAGAGAAGGTAAAGTGCTTGGTAAAGCGGGCTTCAAATGTGCAGGTCAGCGACGCCAGGAGCGACGGGCTGCGGCCACTTGGTCCAGCACCTGGCGCAGCACGGCGCTGTCCGGCGGCACCGTGAGCGGCTCGTAGGTCCAGGCGTGCCGGACCCACGGGTCGGCCAGATGGTCGTCCGGGACCGGGGTGATGCGCAGCAGCGAGCGCCAGAGCGGGTCGAGCACCGGTCCGTACGCGCTCGCGTCCTCGCGGTCCGCGACCATCAGCAGATGGACACCGACCGCCGGGCCCTCGTCGGCGAGGTAGCGCAACTGGGTGACCGCGCGGTCGTCGAAACCGTGCGGGAAGTCGTTGACTATCAGCAGCTGCTCCGCGATGTCCAGGTCGGGCGGGAGCGAGTCGGCCGCACCGCCGCGGACTGCCATCGTCACCAGGTCGACCCGCTGGGTGAGCTTGGCAAGCGTGTCGCTCACGCCCTGCGCGCCGACCGCCGGCGGACCGGCGAGGGCCCCGGAGCCGACCAGCGGGGCGAGCGAGGGGGCCGCGGTGCCCGCCGGGTCGATGACGTGAACCGTGAACTCGCCCGGTGGGTAGACCGCGAGCAGCCGGGCCGCGTTCGCGACCGCGCAGTCCAGGGCGAGCCTACGCAGGTGTGCCTCGTCCAGCACGATCGCCGCCTCGGAACCGGAACGTCCGCTGTCCACCCACAGCCCCCGCTCCAGCGGCAGCCGCACCAGGAACGGTATGCGCAGCTCGGGGCTCTCGGGCAGAGCGAGATCGCCCAGGCGCAGCGCCATCGGGATCTCCATCGGGACGCGGTACGCATGCCAGGCCGGATTGTCCCAGCGGGCGAAGGCGGGCGGCAGCGCGGGCTCAACGACCTCGGACTCGGCGGTGAGCTGGGCCAGGTCTCGGTCGAGGACCTGACGGGCCCGGTCGGTCAGCTGCCGGCACTTTGCGCGGGCCGCCTCGCGGGTGGCGTCCCCGGCGCCGCCGATGCGGCTGCGCGGGTCGGAGAGCACCTGGTCGAGCTCCTGGTCCAGTCGGGTCTCGGCGAAATCGACGGCGCTGCGGTACGCGGCGACGCTGCGGGCCAGGTCCTCGAACATGCCCCAGATCTGGTTGTAGAGACGCTCCTCCATGGACCAGCCGGTGGCGTCGCCCGCGACGGGCGGGGCCGGCTGCCCGGGCCGGGCGGGATGGGCGGCCGGGGGCGACGGCGGGGGCGCGACGGACTGGCGCCGCGGGTGCGCGTAGTTGATCGGCCCGCCCGCGTGCGGGGGGTCGGGCGTGGGTGTCTGCTGGGAGCCCGCGCCGCCTGACTGGGCGCCGGCAGCCAGAAGCGTCGCGTCCGGCCCGGTTGTCTGATTCGGCCGCGGTGTGGCAGGCCTGGTGTACGCGCCGTCGGCGCCGCCCGTACGCAGCTGCGCCGGCTCCGCCCGGGGGGCCGCCACCGTCTCCTGGATGCCGGCGGCCGTCTCGCGGGCCGTGTGCAGCCCCTGGTCGGCCAGCAGCTCCGCGAGCCCGCCCGCGTACCCCTGACCCACCGCGCGCACCTTCCAGGCACCCTGGCGGCGGTACAGCTCGACCGCGACGAGCGCGGTCTCGGCGTCCAGGCCGGTGATGGTGAAGCTCGCCAGCCCGGCTTCGTCCTGGCCGGTGACGGCCAGGAAGGGGGCCGCGGTGGCGCCGAAGTGGGCCGGTCCCCCAGCGCCTTCGGGGAGGGCGAGCAGCACATTGACCTGGTGCACCGCGTCGGGCACCGCGTCCAGGTCGACGGTGAACCGGGGCGCTTCGGTGGCCCGCCGGGACACCTCGATGCCGGGCAGCGTGGGTGCGCCGGGGTGTGCGATCCACTCGTCCCGCACGGCTCCCCGCGGGTCGGAGCAGGTGGCGCAGGCCACGACCGGATGGCCTGCCGACACCCGGATCTCCAGGCGGGTGTGGGGCAAGGGGTGGTTCTGCCCCCGGACCAGCTCGGCCGTCATCGCTCTGTCCCCTCAGTGCTGTGCGGTGGTGGTGAGCGGTGCAGCTCCCGGCGGGCCGGTTCCTCCGGGAGCTGCGTGTCTTCCGTACGCGCCGCGCCTACAGGTGCGGCAGGATCGCCGGCATCAGGTCCTGGAAGGTACGGCCGTTGGTCGGGGTGCCGACGGCGGTCATCTGCCAGCCGCCGCCCACGCGGTGCACCTTCGCCATGATCTGAGCGGTGTACTGACCACCGCCGGTGAGCGTGTAGCGCGCCAGCTCCTGGCCGTTGGTCTCGTCGACGATGCGGCAGAACGCGTTCTGCACCTCTGCGAAGGTCTGCCCGGTGAAGGAGTTCACCGTGAAGACGATCTGGTCGATGTGGACCGGCACCCGCTGGAGGTCGACGAGGATGGCCTCGTCGTCGCCGCCCGAACCCGCTCCACCGACCAGGTTGTCTCCGGTGTGCCGGACCGAGCCGTCGTCGCTGACGAGATGGCGGAAGAAAACCACGTCCACCGGCTTCTTGTCGGCGAACAGCACGGCCGATGCGTCGAGGTCGACCTCCCTCGTGCGCGACCCGAACAGTCCACGGCGAGGGGCAGCCTGCCAGCCCAGGCCCATCCGCACCGCACTCAGTTCGCCCCCGTCGGACTTCTGCAGGCTGATGCCCTGTCCCTTGGACAAGTTGACGCTCACGCGCTGTCCCCTCTCAGAACGTTCCCCTCGGCCGCCTGTCTGGGCGGTTGGACTGAAACCCTACGCAGTAGCGTCAACGGCGCAGCAGGAACGGCTCGTTTTTGTGTCGCTCTTGAAACACACCAGGTGCGTGGGGCTCAGGCGAGGCCCGCCTCCTTCATCTGGCGCAGCTCCTTCTTCAGCTCGCTCACCTCGTCACGCAGCCGCGCGGCGATCTCGAACTGCAGGTCGGCGGCCGCGGCCCGCATCCGGTCGGTCATCTCCTCGATGATCCCGGCCAGTTCGGCCGCGGGCCGGTCGGTGAGCACCTCACCCGTCTTGCCGCCCCGGCCGCCGAGCACCGGGACCGGCGCCTTGGCGCCTTTGCCGGGCTTGTCCGCCTTCGCCTGGCGGTAGCCGGTGCCGAGCAGCTCTTCGGTGTCGACTTCCTCGCGCGCGATGGTCGCGACGATGTCATTGATCTTCTTGCGGAGCGGCTGCGGGTCGAGGCCGCGCTCGGTGTTGTACGCGACCTGCTTCTCCCGGCGGCGGTTGGTCTCCTCGATGGCCTGGGCCATCGCCGGGGTGATGGTGTCCGCGTACATATGGACCTGGCCGGAGACATTGCGCGCCGCGCGGCCGATGGTCTGGATCAGCGAGGTGCCGGAGCGCAGGAAGCCCTGTTTGTCGGCGTCGAGAATGGCCACCAGTGACACTTCGGGGAGGTCGAGGCCCTCACGCAGCAGGTTGATGCCGACCAGCACGTCGTACTCGCCGGCGCGCAGTTCGCGCAGCAGCTCGACTCGGCGCAGGGTGTCGACGTCACTGTGCAGGTACCGGACCTGGATGCCCAGTTCGAGGAAGTAGTCGGTGAGGTCCTCGGCCATCTTCTTGGTGAGGGTGGTGACCAGGACACGCTCGTCCTTCTCGGTGCGCAGACGGATCTCGTGCACCAGGTCGTCGATCTGGCCCTCGGTGGGCTTGACGACGACCTCCGGGTCGACCAGTCCGGTGGGGCGGATGATCTGCTCCACGAAGCCGTCACCGCGGGAGAGTTCGTACGTCCCGGGGGTCGCCGACAGGTAGACGCTCTGGCCGATCCGCTTCTGGAACTCCTCCCACTTCAGCGGCCGGTTGTCGAGGGCTGAGGGCAGCCGGAAGCCGTGGTCGACCAGGGTCCGCTTGCGCGACGCGTCACCCTCGTACATCGCGCCGATCTGCGGCACGGTGACATGCGACTCGTCGATGACGAGGAGGAAGTCCTCGGGGAAGTAGTCGAGGAGGGTGTTGGGCGCGGAGCCGGGGCTCCGGTCGTCGAAATGCATCGAGTAGTTCTCGATGCCGGAGCAGGAGCCGATCTGGCGCATCATCTCGATGTCGTACGACGTGCGCATGCGCAGCCGCTGGGACTCCAGCAGCTTGCCCTGCTTGTCGAGTTCGGCGAGGCGCTGCTCCAGCTCCCCCTCGATGCCGTTGATCGCCTTCTCCATGCGCTCCGGGCCCGCCACATAGTGGCTGGCCGGGAAGACGTACAGCGAATCGTCCTCGCTGATGATCTCGCCGGTGAGCGGGTGGAGGGTGGAGAGCGCCTCGATCTCGTCGCCGAACATCTCGATGCGGACGGCGAGCTCCTCGTAGACCGGGAAGATCTCGATGGTGTCGCCGCGGACCCGGAAGGTGCCACGCGCGAAGGCCACGTCGTTGCGCGTGTACTGGATGTCGACGAAGCGGCGCAGCAGCTGGTCGCGGTCGATCTCCTCGCCGACCTTGAGGGGCACCATCCGGTCGACGTACTCCTGCGGGGTGCCGAGGCCGTAGATGCACGATACGGAGGCGACCACGATCACATCGCGACGGGTGAGCAGGGAGTTCGTCGCGGAGTGGCGCAGCCGCTCGACCTCTTCGTTGATCGAGGAGTCCTTCTCGATGTAGGTGTCCGATTGTGGGACGTACGCCTCGGGCTGGTAGTAGTCGTAATACGAGACGAAGTACTCGACGGCGTTGTTCGGCAGGAGCTCGCGGAATTCGTTCGCCAGCTGGGCGGCCAGGGTCTTGTTCGGCGCCATCACCAGGGTGGGGCGCTGAAGCTTCTCGATCATCCAGGCGGTGGTCGCCGACTTGCCGGTACCGGTCGCACCGAGCAGGACGACATCCTTCTCACCTGCGCGGATGCGCCGCTCCAGGTCGGCGATGGCCGTCGGCTGGTCGCCGCTGGGCTGGTAGGGACTGACGACCTCGAAGGGCGCCACCGTACGTTCGATCTGGGAAACGGGCCGCATGGATCCACCGTACGACCCACCACTGACAACCGGAGGCGATCCGCTGTGGCGTCAGGCACTTACCAGTCGCGGGACCGTTGCGAGCCCCGGCGGGCGGACCGGTCGGCGGCCCAGGCCGGGGGCTGTCCCTGCCGCTGCCCGGTGCGCTGCGCGGGCACTCCGGGGCGGGCGGGAACCCCCTGGGCGGCCCGCCGCCAGTCCGGCGTGCCCATGACGAGCAGCGGGTCGAACATCACCACCACTCCGGCGAGGAGCAGGAAGACGACCGGGCCGACCAGCATGGGCGCGAGCAGGGTGGCGGGCGAGTCGCCGGTGCCGGCCGAGCCGGCCGCCCCGTGCAGGTGGACGCTGACCGCGGCCATCCCGGTGTAGTGCATGCCGCTCACGGCGACGCCCATCATCAGGCTGCCGCCCAGGCTCGCCAGGAAGCCGTGGACCGATACGGCCGCCCAGAGTGCCGAGGTGGCGGCCACGACGGCGATGACCACGGAGAGAACGACGGTCAGGGTGTCGTACTCGAGGCGTCCCTGCAGTCGCATTCCGGCCATGCCGAGGTAGTGCATGGAGGCCACCCCGAGGCCGGTGATCGTGCCGCCGGTGACCAGGGCCATGGGGGTCGCGCCGCGGTATCCGACGATGAAGATCCCGATGCCGACCATGACGATGGCGACCGCCAGGCTGGCGAAGGTCGTCGGTCTGTCGTAGCCGATGGGGGCCTCGGCGACGGTGAAGCCCATCATCGCGATGAAGTGCATCGTCCAGATGCCCGAGCCGATCGCGGTCGCGCCCAGGGCGAGCCAGCCCGGCTTGAAGGAGCGCCCGTTACGGATGGACCTTGTGGTGCAGCGGAGGCCGAGAGCCCCGCCGAGCCACGCCATCATGTAGGCCACCACGGGCGTGACGAGGCCGTAACTGAATCCGTCGACAGTCCCCTGCATGCCGGTTAGCCCTTCGCTCCTTGTGATCCCCGCGATCCCTGACGGAACGTCTGGTCCGGGGGCGAGAGTAGGGCTCTCGCCACTGTAAGAAAACAATTGAACAGCGATTTATCGACACAGAAACTGTCACGCGATGCGTTCCGGGCGGATCCGTTCACGTTCTGGCCATACTTCGCCTGTTCCTCGTTGGCCGTCAACTGCCACCCCCGGCCCGTCCGCGACCCGACACCGTGAGGAGTCCAGGTGTACGCACGACCCGTCGCAGCAACGGCCGCCGCCGTCCTGGGAGTCGGCGCGCTACTGCTCCCGGGCCCCGCGACCGGGGCCGCCGAGGCCGCGGCCCAGACCGCCGGCCCGGCACGGTGAACCCCTTGTGATCGCCCACCGCGGCGCCTCCGCGTACGCGCCCGAGAACACTGGCGCGGACCACCAACGTGGCGCAGCGCTTCCCCGGGCGCGGGCCGGGGAAGATCAAGGACTTCACGGCCGCTGAGATCGCCACGCCGGACGCGGGCAGCTGGTTCGGCGCGAAGTGGGCGGGGGCGCGGGTGCCGACGCTGAACCGGGTCGACGACAACGGCCAGAAGTTGCTCCTGGAGATCAAGAAGCCCGAGGCCTACCCGGGCATCGAGAAGGACACCCTGCGGGTGCTGCGCGAGGAGGGCTGGCCCGACCACCTCCACATCAAGCACAGACTGGTCATTCAGAGCTTCGGCGCGGACAGTGTGAAGGCCGTGCACCCAGCAGCGGCCCGACATCACGACCGGCTTCCTCGGTACGCCCGGGGTCGGGGTGAACGGCATCATCACCAACAACCCGGACGTCGTACGGGACGCGGTGGACTGAACCGGCACTGTCAGTGCCCGGTCGTACGGTGGTTCGCATGAAGAGCTTCGAGTGGACCGTCGTGGGAGCGGACATCGGGCCGCTGCTGCTCGCCGCCACCGAGGACGGCCTGGTGAGCGTGGTCTTCCATGCCGACGCGGCGATACGGGACAGGGCGCTCGGGCAGCTGGCGGGGCGGCTCGGCGCTGAGCCGGTTCAGGACGCGGCAGGCCTGCTGGCCGAGCCGATACGCCAGCTGGACGCGTATTTCGCGGGCGGGCTGCGGGAGTTCGACATGCGGCTGGACTGGTCGCTGTCCGGCGGGTTCAACCGGCAGGTGCTGCGGGAACTGGCGGACGGCGTGCCGTACGGCACGGTCGTCGGGTATGGCGACCTGGCGGCCCGGGTGGGCCGGCCGGGCGCCGCCCAGGCCGTGGGCGCGGCGATGGGCTCCAATCCTCTGCCGGTGGTGGTGCCGTGCCACCGCGTGGTGGAGACGGACGGCGGGCTGGGCGGGTTCGGGGGTGGCCTGGAGACCAAGCGGAAGCTGCTGGCGCTGGAGGGGGTGCTGCCGGAGCCGCTGTTCTGATGGGGGCCTGCGCCGAGGCACCCGGCCCGGATGCGGAGGAATGCGGTTTCGTACGCGCGTACGGGCTGACACACTGCGCCAGTGACCACGAGCCCTGACGCGCCTGCCATATCCACCGATATATCCGATATGCCCGCCGCGGTCGTCGCGGGAGCAGTCTCCCCTGCCGCGGCCGCCGGGCGCCCGGCCGGGCTCGCGACCGCCTCCCTGGCCGGGGTCGCGCCCCCTTGTGGAACGGCGTGCGCACGGTGACGTCGATCGACAAGGCCGCGGCTCCCGCGCCGGTGTCGGCCGACGAGCTGCCCGCGCTGCGGCGGCGGATCACCGCGGTGCTCATCGCCAGCCAGATCCTCGGCGGACTCGGCGTCGCGACCGGGATCGCGCTCGCCACCGTGCTGGCGCAGCAGGTGAGCGGGGCCGAGGCACTGTCCGGTCTTGCGCCGACCGCCACCGTGGCCGGGACCGCGCTGCTGTCCATGCCGCTGGCCGCGCTGATGACGGCCCGCGGGCGGCGGCCCGGGCTCGTACTCGCCTACCTGCTCGGCGCGTTGGGCGCGAGCGTGGTCGTGCTGGCCGCGGTCGTCGGGAACTTTCCGCTGCTGCTCCTGGGCATGGCCCTTTTCGGCGCCGGCTCGTCGGCGAATCTGCAGGCGCGCTTCGCGGCCGCCGACCTGGCCGAGCCAGAGCGACGCGGCCGGGCCATCTCCAATGTCGTGTGGGCGACCACGATCGGCGCGGTGCTCGGCCCCAATATCGCAGCGCCCGCGGGCCGCAGCGTGTCCGGGCTCGGGATACCGGCGGCCGCGGGGCCGTTCTTCTGGGCGGCCGGGGTGTTCCTCGTCTCCGGGTTCATGGTCCTCGTCCTGCTGCGCCCCGATCCGCTGCTGACCGCCCGCGCGCTGTCCCCCGCCGACCGCTCCCCCGAGGGCCGCTCACTGCGGGCCGGAATGCGGGCCGTGCGCGAGTCGCCGATGGCCCGGCTGGCGCTGGTCACCGTCGCCGTCTCGCACACCGCGATGGTGTCGATCATGTCGATGACCCCGGTCGCGCTCAGCCACCACGGCGCGGGCATCCAGCTGATCGGCCTGGTGATCAGCGGCCATATCGCGGGCATGTACGCGTTCTCGCCGGTGATGGGCTGGCTCGCGGACCGGGTCGGCCGGCTCGCGGTGATCGGCCTCGCGGTGGGGCTGCTCTGCTCGGCCGCGCTGCTCGCCGGTACGGCGGGGGCGAGCCACGGGCAGACCGCCGCCGGGCTCTTCGTCCTCGGACTCGGCTGGTCGGCGGGCCTGGTGTCCGGCTCCACGCTGCTCACCGACTCCGTGCCGCAGCCCGCCCGGGCCGCCGTGCAGGGCCTGTCCGACCTGACCTCGAACACGGCGGCGGGACTGGGCGGCGCGGCCGCCGGACTGATCGTCGCGCAGGCGAGCTACGGCTGGCTGAACGTGGTCGGCGCCTGCCTGCTGCTGCCGATGGCCGCACTCGCGGTACGCAGAGCGCTCAGCTGACCGTTCCGCTCCCGCCACGGGCCCGGAACTGTCCGGCCGGCCGTCAGCAGGCTGAGCACTTTGGTTCGGGTTTGGGCGCGGCACTCCCGTGCCAGGGATGGGACATGCTGCTGACCACGGAAGTGACGGAAGTATCCGCGGAAGTACAAGAAGCGCTCGCCGCGCACCAGCCCGTCGTGGCCCTGGAGTCGACGATCATCGCGCACGGACTGCCGCGTCCGCGCAATCTGGCCGTCGCCGAGGAGCTGGAGGCGATCGTACGGTCCGGCGGCGCCGTCCCCGCCACCATCGCAATACTGGATGGAATGGTCCATATCGGCCTGGACAAGGGACAGTTGGAGCGGGTCGCCGGAGACGACGACGTACGCAAGCTCGGGCAGCGGGACCTCGCGCCCGCGCTGGCGGCCGGGGTGAGCGGGGCGACGACCGTGTCGGCGACGGCCTTCCTGGCAGCGCGGACCGGGATCCGGGTCTTCGCGACCGGCGGACTCGGCGGAGTGCACCGCGAGTGGACCGAGACGCAGGACGAGTCCGCGGATCTGCGGGTGCTCGCGCAGACCCGGATCGCGGTGGTGTGCGCGGGCGTGAAGTCGGTCCTTGACGTGCCGGCCACGCTGCAGCGGCTGGAGACGCTGGGCATCGGAATTCTCGGGTACGGCACCGACCGGTTCCCCGGCTTCTATCTGACCTCCTCCGGGCAGCCGGTCGACTGGACGGTCCGTACGCCGGAGGAGGTGGCGGAGGTGATCCGGGCGAAGGAGGCGCTGGGCGGGCCGGATTCGGCGCTGATCGTCGCGAATCCGGTCCCGGGGGCGGAGCAGCTGGATCCGGCGCTGCACGACCGGGTGCTCGGCGAGGCGCTGGACGAGTGCCGGGAGCGGGGCATCAGCGGCCAGGCCGTGACGCCGTTCCTGCTCGACCATCTGATGCGGCGGACGGAGGGGGCTTCGCTGGAGGCCAATGTGGCGGCGGTGCGCGGGAACGTGGGGCTGGCGGCGCGGATCGCGGCGGCGCTGTGACGGCCGCCGCCGGGTTACTGGTCATCGGCGATGTGGTCACTGATGTCGTGGCCCGGCACGGGGCGCCTCCACCAGCTTCCGGCCTGGCAGACCCCCATCTCACTTCGTTCGCCCGGGGCACGGACACGGCGGCCCGGATCCGCATCCTGCCGGGCGGGGCAGGGGCCAATGCGGCGTGCTGGGCGGCGCGTTGGGGCTGCGCGGACGTACGTCTCCTCGGCCGGGTCGGCCGCGACGAGGCGGGCTGGCACGAGTCGCGGCTGCGCGCCGCGGGCGTACGGCCGCTCCTCATCGCGGACGCCGAGGCCCCGACGGCCACAGTCATCGCGCTGGTCGACGCGACCGCCGAGCGGACGTTCCTCACCGACAGCGGTGCGGTGCTGCGTATCTCCCCTGCCGACTGGTCGCCGTCGCTGCTCGACGGCGTCGGCCATCTGCACCTCTCCGGCTACCTCCTCTTCTCCCCCTCCAGCCGTCAACTGGCCCGGCTCGCCCTGGAGTCGGCGCGGGCCGGCGCCGTCACGGTGAGCGTGGACCCGGCCTCGGCGGGTTTCATCGCGGAGCTGGGCGTGGACCGCGTGCTGGCAGCGCTCGCGGGCACGGACGTGCTGTTCCCGAACGCCGACGAGGCACGCCTCCTCACCGGCCTGCCCGACCCGGCCGACGCGGCCGCGAAGCTGAGCCGCCTTGTCCCGCTGACCGTCGTCACGCTGGGAGCGGACGGCGCGCTGGTCGCCGAGTCCGGCACGGTCACGGCGCGCGTCCCGCCGACCCCGGCGGTCGCGGTGGACTCGACGGGCGCGGGCGACGCCTTCACCGGCGCGTTCCTCGCCGCCCGGCTGGCCGGGGCGGACGCGGCGACGGCCGGGGCGGAGGGCTGCCGGGCGGGCGCGGAGGCGGTGACGCTGATCGGCGGGCGCCCGCAGAGCCCGGGGGGAGGCTGAGCGGAGGGGACCGCACAGCCCGGCCTGAGGCTCAGCGAAGGCCGCCCCACGCGGGGTGACGCGGATCATCGGCCCGCACGACCGCATCGGCGGCCTCCGCCGGCCCCACCTCGTCCTCGTACCGCCCGAAGGCGGGCAGTGTCCAGTGCTCGCTCTCCGGCGTATGCCGCCGCAGCGCGGCGGGCGAGAGCCGCAGATGCACGCTCAGGTCGAACGGGAACCAGTGCCCGAGCAGAAACGGCCCGTGCAGCAACAACACGCCGCCGGGAGGGAGTTCTACACGCGGACTGCGCGTCGCCCGGTCGGTCAGCGGATCCCAGAGATCGGGCAGCACGCGCCCGCTGCCACCGGCCTCCAGGGGCCCGAAGACCTCCCGCCACAGCGCCCCGGTGTCGAACCAGCCGCTGTAGTACGTATCGGGGTCCTCGCGCCCGTACTCGTACCGAAGCGAGGCGGGCCGCAGAAACCCACTCGTCCCGGCCACGAGCACGCTCCGCCCGCGCAGCCGCAGCGCCTCGGCGACCCGCTCGGCAAGCTCCCCGGTCCGCGCGGCGGGCGCCCCGTCGACGCCGACCCGCAGCCAGGGGCTGCCGTCCTCGGCCTTCCCCGCCATGATCCGGTCGGCCAAGGCCTCGGTCAGCCGCTCCCAGGTGATCGCTTCGAGTCGCACCCCTCCATCATCGCCTTGTCGGTCTCCAGCGCGGCAGGGACATGGACAGGAAGCCGTATACCGGCTCCGACCCGCTCCAGGATCCGCACCCGGGCCCTCGGCCGCGACCATCACCGTCACCCCGCAGGACTGCCCCCGACTACCTGCTACTTGCCGGCGCAGGGCGGGGCGTCCGCGTCGACGGACAGCGGGCTGCCGGCGGGCAGCAGATACGTCACGTACAGCACCACCGGCTCGCTGCCCAGGTTGCGCCCGATGTGCCGGTGCGTCGCGCCGGAGGGCTCGATGAACGCCGTACCGGCAGGAGTCACCTCGACGGAACAGTCGTCCAGAGTCCGGGTCAGCGTCCCGGACTTGACGACGGCAAGGAGTTGCCCGGGGTGGTGGTGCCAGCCGGTGGAGCCGCCCGGGGCCACCGTGATCGTCCGTACGACCACATCGGTACGGCCGTTGGTCTTCAGCTTCAGCGTCTCTTGGGACACGCCCTGCGCGAGCACCGTCCCCGAGACGCCGCTGCCGGGCGTGGCGTTCGCGGCGGACGGTACTGTCGCGAGCGCCGCCAGGCACCCGACCAGGACCATCGCCGTACGCGTACGCCCCTGCCGCTGCCCCTGCTTCCCGCTCCCCATGATCTGGCCGAACCCCATGGAACCCCTCCGACTCCTCGGCGCGGCCCCGGCGTTCCCTTGCGAACAGCCGCCCGCACTGTCGCCAAAACCGCCCCAAGGTACGCGATACGCAGGCCCGTCCCGTACGCTGACGAACTCGACGCCGCAGTCCGCCGCATCGGCAGCTTCCTGAGTGGATACCGCCAGTGACCCAGTGCTCGTCATCGCGGTCATAGGCACCCTGCTGGGCTCGGTGGCCACCCACTTCTTCCTTTGCGGCAGACCGCGGAGCGCACCGCTGCCCTCACCCGTGCCGAACAGTTGCGCCAGGAGCGGATCTCCGCGTACAGCGCCTTCGCGGGCGCGCTCGTCGACTACCGGCGCGGCCAGAACGGCCGCTGGCACCGGGCGCAGGAGTCACCGGGCAGCGCGGTCGCGGAGGAGGCCCGCATCGACTCGTACCAGCTGCGCTCGGCGGCCCATCAGGCGCTGATCCGCGTCCAGTTGGTCTGTGACGACGTCCAGGCGCTGGAGCCGGCCGCGTCCGCCTTCGAGGTGACCAACTGCATGCACGAGGCGCCGGACGAGGCGGACCGGTCGCAGCGTTCGGAGCAGGCCCGCGAGACGCTGTCCGAGCTCATCGGGGCGGCTGCGCCGGGCGTGCGCTGAGCGTACGCATCGGCCGGCCGGCGAGATACGCGGCGATGTCCTCGACGGCCTGCTGAAAGTATCCCTCGTAATTGCGCCGGGTGACATAGCCGAGGTGCGGCAGGCCGAGGAAGTTCGGCGCGGTGCGCAGCGGGTCGCCGACGGGCAGCGGCTCGTTCTCGAAGACATCGGATCCCGCTCCGGCGATCCACCCGTCGTGCAGGGCCTGTACGAGCGCGGCCTGGTCGACGATCGCGGCCCGCGAGGTGTTGACGAGATATGCGGTGCGCCGCATCCGCTTGAGCTCGCTCGCCCCGATCAGACCGCGGGTGCGGTGGCTGAGCTGCAGATGTACGGAGACGAAGTCGCCGGCTTCGAGCAACTCCCCGAGGGAGTACGCGCGTACGACTCCGTGCTCGGCGGCCCGGTCGTTGTCGAGGTTCTGGCTCCAGGCGATCACCTCCATGCCGAAGGCCTGGCCGACGCGGGCGACTTTCGCACCAATCTTGCCGAGGCCGATGAGGGCGAGCCGGCGGCCGTGAAGATCGGCGCCGACCGTGGACTGCCAGGGGCCGTTCTGGTGGAATGCCGAGCCCTCCCGCACCACATGGCGGGCCAGACCGAGGATGAGCGCCCAGGTCAGCTCGACGGGCGGTTCGGAGTTGCTGGCGGTGCCGCAGACGGTGACGCCGTGCCGGGCCGCTGCTTCGAGGTCAATGGAGGCATTGCGCATACCGGAGGTGATCAGCAGCTTGAGGCGCGGCAGGCGAGCGAACAGCGATCCGGGGAAGGGGGTCCGTTCGCGCATCGCGACCAGGATCTCGCAGTCGCCGACGGCTTCGGCCACCTCGTCCTCGGACGTGAAGTGGCTTTGCACCGACCGGACTTCGACCTCGGGCGCGAGGGCCGGCCAGTCCGCCATGGAGAGCGCGACGCCCTGGTAGTCATCGAGCACGGCACAGTGCAGTAGCGTCATGGGAGCGGAGCGTACCTGGTGGGTACCCTCCGGGCATGGACCTGGTGGTGATCGAACCACTGAAGGAGCGGCACTGCGCGGAGTGCCGTAAGGGGCCTCTTCCGCTGCATCTGCTGGAGTTCAACGCCCCGGTCTGTCTGGTCTGCGCGGACCTTGCCCACCTGGTGTATCTGCCGCGGGGCAGTGCGGCGCTCACCCGCCGCGCCCGCGAGGCGAGTTCGCTGTGCGCGGTGGTGGTCCGCTTCAACCGCCGCCGCAAGCGGTACGAACGCCAGGGGCTGCTCGTCGAGGGGGCGGCGCTGGCCCGGGCCGAGTCGGCGTGCCTGGCGGACGCGGACGCGCGGGCCCGCCGCCGCGAGAGGGACGCGCTACGCAGGGCGGCCGAGGACGTGCGGTTCACCGCAGGCCTCACCGCCGAGATCCTGCGGCTGTTCCCCGGCTGTCCGCCCGCCCGCGCCCAGGACGTCGCGGCGCACGCCTCGGTGCGCGGCAGCGGCCGGGTGGGCCGCACCGCGGCGGGCCGCTCCATGGAGGTGGGCGCGGTGACGGCCGCGGTGCGGGCGTCCGTACGGCATCTCGATACGGAGTACGACGCCCTGCTGATGGCCGGGGTCGCCCGCCACGAGGCACGTACGCGGGTGGCGGCGGTGATCGAGGGAGTGCTCGCGTCCTGGCGCGCCTGGGCAGAGCGCCAGGACTGGGCCGAGCGCCCGGACTAGGAGGAGCGGCGAACCGACTCCTGGGCGGGCCGGGAGCGGCGGTAGAGCACGATGCCGCCGAGCAGCATCGCGGCGCCGGCGGGCACGGCGTACGCGACCGGTCCGGCACCGGTGTGGGCGAGGGCCACGTCGGAGCCGGGTGTCTCGTGCTGCGGCGGCGTTACGGCCCTCGGCGGGGTGGCGGGCCGCGGCCGGACGGGCGGCTTGCCGGGGGCGTTGGATGAGGAGTTGCCGACTGCGGCGTTCCCGATGCCGACGATGTTCACGGAGTTCCCGGTGACGTTGACGGGAATATCGACGGGGACCTGAACCCTGTTGCCGGACAGGACACCGGGCGAATCCTTTCCGCCACTTTCGGCGGTGGCGCCGGAGGACCCGGCCTGCGAACCACCACCGCCCTGACCGGCGTTGGTGCAGGAGTTTCCGGCCGCCGGGTTGAGCAGTCCGACGACATTGACCGTGTTGCCGCACACATTGACCGGGACGTTCACGGGAAGCTGCACCGTGTTACCGGCCAGCAGTCCCGGCGAACGGGCCGCACCGCCATCCGCGTTCGAGTCGGCGTGCGCGTTGCCTGCCATGGCGAGCGCGCCACCCGTGAGCATCACGGTGGCCAGACCCTTTCGGTGAACCTGCCTCATGGGTTCCCTGCCTTCAAGAGACGTTCACGGGCACTCGCCCGCACCGGAATAACGTCATGAGGCCAATAGGGTTATGGCACATACACCTTTCACTCTTTCGTGTGTGCGGCTTGTCGAACGGGCCTTCGTGCCCGCAGCCGGCTCCCTAGCCGTCGTAGTCCTGGATCCGGCGGCCCTTGCGGCGCTGCATCGAGGGATGCGCTCGTGCGGGTTGTCTCCAGACGAATTCGGCGCCCCGGCGCACTGTTTCGTGGCCCCCTGGCGGAGTCGCAACGCACGTGGCGGCCGCCCTGCGGCCCCCGCAGCCCCTGAAGACCCCGATGGAAGGACTCGCTCCCCGTGCCCACCTTGAAGCAGCGCACTCTCCTGGCCGTCGCCGGTGCCACCGTTGCCGTACTGGCAGTGGGCGCGCCCGCCTCCACCGCCGCGCTCGGCAGTGAACAGACGAAGGCACCGAGGGCCCCGTCCGCGGCGGCGCGTGGTGCGGCGTACATCGAGACGCGGCTGTTCTTCGGCACAGAGCGTCCGGACGGCGGGCCCGATGTGACCGACCGGCAGTTCATGGCGTTCATCGACCGGAGTGTCACGCCGAGCTTCCCGTCCGGGCTGACAGTCCAGGACGGCCGCGGACAGTGGCGGGACTCCAACGGCACCATCGAGCGGGAGCGTTCGTACGAGCTGATCCTGCTCTACCCGGCCGCGGAGGCACACCTACGCGACCGGCAGATCGAGCGGATCCGCGAGGCCTACGTCGCGGCGTACGCCCAGGACTCGGTGACTGGCGCCGTATCTGGCGGCGTCGCGCTGCTCGCCGTACCGCCTACTGCGTGGCGTTCCTGAAGGGCGTAAGCTCCGACAACCGCGGCCGGGAGCTGGTCCGCTCGCTCATCGAGGTACGGAACGATACCGGCGCCTTCGATCCGCTGCTGGTCGTCGTCAGCAGCAGGCGCACCGAGCACAGCCACCGGAGAGTGCGGGGGCTGACCGAGGATCTGTACGAGGTCTGGAAGCACAAGCTCCAGGACGCGCGGGGCCGTCGTACGGCCGACCTCTGGTATCTGCCCATCCAGGTGGGTCCGCCGCTGTCAGCCAACGACCGCGACTACGAGCAGCACAAGGAACAGGCCGGCATGGCCGGCCGGTTCACCACGGACCGGCCGGCGGCCTGGGCCCGCCGTGGAGTGACCATCGCCGCCACCGCCCTCGCGCTCGCGTTGCTCGGCGCAGCGGCCGCCTACGCGATCAACGCCGAACAGCAGTGGCAGCAGGGGCACTGCGACCTGAGCCGGTCCCATCCGGACGCGGACACCCTGGAGCGGCAGGCAGCGACCGGCGAGTGCGTGGGCGTCGCCCCTCACGGCTACGCCTTCGGCGCCGCGGACGAGCGCCTTAAGCAGACCCTCGCCACGATCGACCGGCAGAACGACGAGGCCGACGAGATCCACCGCGACGCCCCCCGGCGGCCCGTGGTGACGCTGGTGCACCTGTCGGCACTCCTCAGCAGCCCCGGCAAGGGGCAGGCGTCCAGCGCCCTCTCGTACGCACGGGAGGCCCTGCAAGGCGCGGCAAGCGCCCAGCGGCGGCAGCTCGACAAGCGGGGGGACTCCGATCCCGTCCTGCGGATCTACCCGGCCAGCGCCGGTTCCGGAATGCGCTACGGTCCCGAGGTCGTCGCCACGATCGAGCGGATGATGCGCACCGACCGGACCGTTGTCGGCGTCACCGGGCTCGACCAGAGCCGCAAAGCGACGATCACAACCATCGGCGAACTGACGCGCGTCGGTCTCCCGATGGTGGCCACGACCCTGTCAGCGGACTCCCTCGACGACCACTCGCCCCTCTACTACCAAGTGTCGCCGCAGAACCGGAGGGAGGCGGAGGTCGCCGCAGCGTACGCCTCTTACCTGGCAGAGAAGGGGAAGCTGCAGCGCGCGGTGCGGATCGTCTACTCCGCCGATCCGGCCGACGAGTACAGCAAGAACCTGCGCGACGACGCCGCCAAGTCCTTCGGCGCCGACGGTTTCACGGTCGAGAAGCAGGGCTACAAGCCATCGCCCACCCCCGCCGGCACCTCCGGGTACCCCGGGGCTCAGGCCGTGGGCGAGAAGGCCTGCGGGTATGACGGGCTGGTGTTCTTCGCGGGACGTTCGGAGGACTTCGAGACCGTCCTCTCGTCGTCCAACAACTCCTGCGGCTCCAGCCCGCCGACCTTCCTCGGCGGCGACGACGTGGCACGGCTCGCGGCCGATCCCACACGGCGCGGCGCGTACCCCAGAGTGCCTTACGAATTCCTGGACTTCACGCGCGGGACGGCGTCCTGCGAGGACGACAGCGATCTCTACAGCACGATGAAGCGGCTGTTCCCCGAGGAGTGCGAACAGGTGAAGAGCACCTCGCTCGACGGACACGCGGCGCTCGCCTTCGACGCAGTCAACCTGTATCTGAAGGCGGTCGGCCGGCTCCAGGACACCGCGCCCCAACTGCCGCTCACCCCGCCCGCCGTGTGGCACGCGCTCAGCAGCATCCACGGGGGCGCCGCCCTGGACGGGGAGAGCGGGCGCATCGACTTCGGCGGCGTCGTTGACCAGCAGATCCCGCTGGACAAGCTCATCTCGGTCCAGCGCGTCGACGGGGCGAAGCCGCCCGTCCAGGTCGGCTTCTGCGGGCTCTGGGGCACGTCGCGCGAGAACGCGTGGTGCCCGGATCCGGAGCGGAGCGGGAGATGAAACCCATGTGAGGCAGGAAGGCTTAAGGAGTGCGGGTTCGCGGCCTCCTGCAGCTAGCCCCCAAAGGCCCCCATGCCCCCAGGGCCCAGTGGGCACCGCTCTCCCGCCTCAGCCGCCCTGGCTGCCGAAGTGGCCTGAGCAGGGAGACTGGGCGGTCACCTGCCCAGCAGTGCCGTGAGTGCGCCCACCGGGTCGGCGTCGGGGGTGCCGCGGGGCCACCAGTCCTCGCGGTCCGGGTCCGATTCATAGCCGTACCAGAGGCCGTCGCGGCCGAAGCGGAGTTGGAGGGAGCGGGTGGAGAGGTGGTTGCGCCAGGGGCGGAAGTGGGGGAAGTCGGCGGCGATCAGGGCCGGGCGGGCGCGGTCGAAGGGGCCCGCGGGCGGGTCCCAGGGCTCTTCGAGTACGGCGAGGGCCTCGCGTCCGCCCTGCCGCCAGGCCGCCACCGCGCGGGCCAGGTCCGTGGGGGTGTGGTCGGTGGCGGCGGCGAGGTCGCGGTAGAGGGCCCGAGTGGAGGCGGTCAGGCCCGAGCCGGGGTGGGCGGCGGCAAGCCGGACCGCGTCCTGCCACTGGGTCAGCTGCGCGGTGGGGTCGGCGCCGGTGGTGAGGAGGGTGTGGGCGCGGGTGGCCGCCTCGGTGGCAAGGAGGTCGAGGGCGAGGGGGTCGGGCGCGTCGGGCGTGTGGGGGTAGGCCGGGGGGCGGCCCGGGTGGCTGGGCGCGGGGAACGGGGGCGGGAGAGCCGGGAGCGTGCGTGGCGCGAGGGCCTCGCCGGCCGGGACCGTCGGCAGGCGCGCGGCGGTCGCGGCGCTGGTCCGCTCGGCCGCCGACCGGGTCGCGTTGCGATGGGAGAGGTCGGCGAGGATTTCGCGTTCACCGCGGCCGCGCATCAGGAACAGCACGAACGGGTCCTCGTCGAGCATCCTGGCCGTTTGGTAGCAGAGCGCGGCCGCGTGCTTGCAGGGGTAACCGTCGTCCGGGCAGGAGCAGTCGGGGATCAGGTCGCCGGGCGCGGGCAGGAGGTCCGCCACGGCTGCCAACGCATGCGGTACGTCCTTGTCGAGCAGCGCCGCGATGTGGTCGGGGCGGGCCGCCGCCGCGGCCAGGAAGTCGTCCCAGTCGTCGTCGGTGAGCGTACGGAGGCGGATCTCCGTGCGGTACGGGCGGGGTCTGGTGCCGTGGACGTACGCCATGACCCGGCCCGGCGTGACCGTGATCGCGTCGACATGGCCGCGGTTCGCGTACGCACGGCCCCGGGTCAGCCGCGCCCGGTCCAGCGCGGTGTCCTCCAGCGCCTCCACCCAGGCGTTGCCCCACCAGCTGGACGCGAACTCCTCGCCCGTGAGGGGCTCCAGGGCCGGGAACGTCCGCCGGCGGTCGTCGTGACGGGAAGGCGTGCGCGGTGTCATGACGGCCTCCGCAGCGAGACGAGGTCGGCCAGCTCGCGGTCGGTCAGCTCGGTCAGGGCCGCCTCCCCGGAGCCGAGGACCGCATCGGCCAGTGCCCGCTTGGACGCGAGCATGTCGGCGATCCGGTCCTCCACCGTGCCCTCCGCGATCAGCCGGTGGACCTGCACCGGCTGTGTCTGGCCGATGCGGTACGCCCGGTCCGTCGCCTGCTCCTCCACCGCCGGATTCCACCAGCGGTCGAAGTGCACGACATGGCCCGCCCGGGTCAGGTTCAGGCCGGTGCCGGCCGCCTTGAGGGAGAGCACGAAGACCGGGATCTCGCCGGACTGGAAGCGGTCCACCATGTGCTCGCGCTCCGCCACCGGCGTTCCCCCGTGGAGGAGTTGGGACCCGATCGCACGGGACGTGAGGTGCGCCGAGAGCAGGCGGGCCATGGAGACGTACTGGGTGAAGATCAGGACCGAGCCGTCCTCGGACAGGATCGTCTCGAGGAGTTCGTCGAGGAGTGCGAGCTTGCCGGAGCGGCCGGCCAGCCGCGCGGTGCCGTCCCCCGCACTGTGCTCCTTCAGGCTGTGCTCTTTCAAATACTGCGCGGGGTGGTTGCAGATCTGCTTGAGTCCGGTCAGCAGCTTCATCACAAGCCCGCGCCGCGCGATGCCCTCCGCGCCCTCGATCGCCGCCATCGCCTCCCGTACGACCGCTTCGTACAGTGAGGCCTGCTCCCGGGTGAGCGCCACGGGATGGTCGGACTCCGTCTTCGGCGGCAGCTCGGGCACGATGCCCGGGTCGGACTTCTTGCGACGCAGCAGGAAGGGGCGGACCAGCCGGGACAGCCGCTCGACCGCTTCCTCGTCCTCGCCGTTCTCCACGAGGCGTGCGTGGCGGGAGCGGAAGGCCTTCAGCGGGCCGAGCAGTCCTGGGGTCGTCCAGTCCAGCAGCGCCCACAGCTCGGAGAGGTTGTTCTCGACGGGCGTGCCGGTCAGCGCGACCCTGGCCGGGGTGGGGATGGTGCGCAGGGCTTTGGCGGTCGCCGAGAACGGGTTCTTGACGTGCTGCGCCTCGTCGGCGACGACCATCCCCCAGGTGTGCGCGGCCAGCCGGTCCGCGCTGGTACGCATCGTGCCGTAGGTGGTGAGGACGAAGCCGCCGTCGAGCTCCGGCAGGGTGCGGTCGGCGCCGTGGAAGCGGCGCACCGGCACGCCGGGGGCGAAGCGGGCGATCTCCCGCTGCCAGTTGCCGAGCAGGGAGGCGGGGCAGACGACCAGCGTCGGGGCGGTGCGGTCGCGGTGGAGGTGGAGGGCGATCACCGTGACCGTCTTGCCGAGGCCCATGTCGTCCGCGAGGCAGCCGCCGAGCCCGAGCGAGGTCATCAGGTCGAGCCAGGCGAGGCCCCGCAGCTGGTAGTCGCGCAGCGTGGCGGCGAGGGCAGGTGGGGGTGCGACCGGGGTGGAGGCCGCCGTGAGCCGGTCGCGCAGGGTGGCCAGCGCGCCCGTCGGCACCGCCTCCACCGTCTCGCCGTCCACGTCCGCCGTGCCGGTCAGCGCCACCGCCAGGGCGTCGACGGGCTGCAGCAGCCCCAACTCCCGCTTGCGCGCCTTGCGTACGAGATCGGGGTCGACCACGACCCACTGGTCCCGCAGCCGCACGATCGGTCGGTGCGACTCGGCCAGCGCGTCCATCTCGCGCTCGGTCAGCGGATCGCCGTCGAGCGCCAGCTGCCAGTTGAACTTGAGCAGTTTGTCGCTGTCGAAGAAGGGGGTGCCGTCCGTCGCCGAGCCGGGCGCGGGCCGTACGACCGCGGCGGCCGAGAGCGTACGGGCGAGCTCCTTCGGCCAGTGCACGGCCACCCCGGCCGCCGCCAGCCGTGCCGCCCCCGGTCCCAGCAGCTCGTACAGATCGTCCTCGGTGAGCGGCAGCACATCGGGCACGTCCCGCTCAAGGAGGCCGGCGAGCGGCGGCCAGACCCGGGCCGCGCGGCGCATCGCCAGCACCGCGTCGATCCGGGCGCGCGGCCCGAAATGCTCGTCCCCGTCGCCCGCCCACAGCCGGGCGGCGTCGATGACCAGCGTCGGATCGGCGAGGCTGTGCACCTGGACGAGGGCCGCCCCGGCGTTGCGCTCGGCCCCGTCTTCCTCCCCGATGTCGAAGAGCTCGAACGCGGACAGGTCGAGGCGCAGCGAGATCCGCACCCCCGCGTCCATGCCCGCCGCGGCCTCCGCCGCCCACTCCCTCGCCCCGGGCAGATGCTGGGCGGAAGCGGCCGCGAACGGCGCCCCCGCGGCGTACGCGGCAGCCGGCGTACGCGGCAGGGTGTCGGCCACCGCGTCGAAGAACGACCTCACCAGCGTCTCGGGGTCGGGCAGCTGCAACGGCCGCAGGTCCGGGACGGGGACGGCATGCGCCTCGTACGGCATGGCGGCGGCGATGGCCCGCAGCTGGGCAATGTCGTCCGCGTCCAGGGGGCCCGCGCGCCACGCGTCATGATCGGCCGCGGTCAGTCCGGGCAGCAGCCTGCCGCGCGCCACCAGATGGACGGCGTGCAGTGCTGCCGCGCCCCAGCAGGCCGCGGCGGGGTGCGCGGCGGGGTGATGGCGGGCGCGGGTCAGCAGCGGTACGGCATCGGCGACCGGCAGCAGCAGGGCGGGGACGGTGCGGCTGCGGACACCCGCGTCGGTGCCCGCGCCTGTGTCTGCGCCCGCGCCTGTGCCGTCGCGGCCTACGACGGTGAGCCAACCGCTCAGCTCGCCGCTCGCGCCCCGGAGCCGGTCGCCGTCCGGATCCCAGAAGGCGACCCGGCCCTCACGCGGCAGCGGCGCCGGAATGAAGACCGCGGCACACGTGTGCAGCGTCTCCCGCAGGCGCAGCATGTCGGACGTCACAGGGTCACCTCCCACCCACGGGTCGTATGCGGATGTACCGAAGTACTGGATCTACGACCTTACGGGTGGGGTCTGACAATGTGCTGCGACATCCGCCCGAGCACCTCGCGACCTGCGGCGACGGTCTTCAGGCCGCAGGAGGCACCGATGGCGGCGAGAGCGGCGGGACAGCCTGCGGTGGTGACGGTGCCTGCGCGGGTGCCCGTGAGGGCTGTGACGGTGACGGCGGCTCCACTTGTGGCGGCTGGGACCCGGCCTGCGGATCCACGGCCCGTGAACCGGCGTGCGACTCGTGCACCTGCGGCTGCCCGGGCTGCTGAGCCGCCCGTTCCAGGAACCGCAGCAGCTCCACCGGGAAGGGCAGCACCAGGGTCGAGTTCTTCTCCGCCGCGACCGCTACCACGGTCTGGAGCAGCCGCAGCTGAAGCGCCGCGGGCTGTTCCGACATCACCCCGGCAGCCTCCGCCAGCTTCTTCGATGCCTGAAGCTCGGCGTCCGCGTTGATGACCCGGGCCCGCCGCTCACGGTCCGCCTCCGCCTGCCGCGCCATCGACCGCTTCATGGCCTCGGGCAGCGAGACATCCTTGATCTCCACCCGGTCGATCTGCACGCCCCATCCGATCGCCGGACTGTCGATCATCAACTCCAGCCCCTGGTTGAGCTTTTCGCGGTTCGACAGCAGATCATCAAGATCGCTCTTGCCGATGATCGACCGCAACGACGTCTGCGCCATCTGCGAAACCGCGAACCGGTAATCCTCCACCTGCACCACAGCATCGGCGGCATCGACGACCTTGAAATAGATCACCGCGTCGACCCGCACTGTCACGTTGTCCCGGGTGATGCCGTCCTGCGCGGGCACCGGCATGGTCACGATCTGCATATTCACCTTACGCAGCCGGTCCACGAACGGCACGATCATGGTGAAGCCGGGTCCGCGCACGTCATTGCGCAACCGGCCGAGGCGGAAGACCACACCTCGCTCGTACTGCTTGACCACTTTGGCGGCCGCCACTACATACGCCCCAAAGCCGGACGCGGCCACCACACCCGCAGTCACCAGCTCCTCGATCATCAGGGCACCCCCTACCGTCCGAGGTGGATGTCAAATACCACGGTATGCCCGGTATGCCCCCTGGGGCGAGACTCAAGCGCTGTCTCGGGCGTAGCCGTGCCGCCCGGTCGACAGCGCCCGCCCGGCCCCGGCGGAACGGAGGAAGGCCGCACCCCGGGGGCGGCCTTCCCTGAGCGGGCCGAGCGGGCCGAGCCGTCTGAAGCCAGACCGAGCCGACCGACCGGGCCCAGCCGAGCCCACCCCATGCCGCTAGAGGCGCTTGCGTACGAGAGTGACCAGCTCCGCCGTGTGATTGCGCCGCACCCAGGCGATCCCGCCGAAGACGACGAAGAGGATGACCGGCGTGATCGCGTACTGGCCGTCGAACACCGTCACCTGAGTGATGAAGGCGCCGATCATCAGGCCCATGAAGGCGAGCGCCGAAAGCCCGGAGAGAATCGGGATCACCAGCGCGATCGCGCCGGCCAGCTCCAGGCCGCCCGTCAGATACATGAACCAGTCGCCGAAGCCGATCTTGTCGAAGGACTCCGCCGCGGAGGAGTGGCCGAGGAGCTTGGGCGCGGCGCTCGCGATGCCCATGAACACCGCGAGCACGATCTGGAGCATACGCACGGCCAGGTGCGAGCGGCGGCCCAGGGAGGTTCCGGTGGCGGCGGTCGTGGGAGCGGCGGCGGCGGTCGTTGCGGACATCGTGGTCTCCTCCGGTAAGCATTCCGTAGTGCTTTCGCAGAGATAGACCGGGAGGCGCCACCGGACTCATCGCCCCCCGTGCCCCGACTTCAAAAACTTCAACTTCTCCTTGTCCGGCCCGGCGTTCAGAGCTCGAACCAGCCGTGGCCGGAGTACCAATGGCGGCCTGCCCGCAGATGGTCGCCGATCGCGCGCTCCAGCGTCGTACGGCGCGGCAGGGCGTCGAGCTGCAGTTCCGGATCGCCGAACACAAAGCTGGTCGGCCAGCGTGTAACGAGAGACGTCGTCCGGCACGGAACGCTCCCGGTGGTATGCCCGTACGTACGGGAGGGCCGCGACGAAGACGTACACCGGGAAGCAGCGGGCCGGCGCGCCCGAGCCATCGGGCATCCGCGGCAGTTCCCCGCCTCCGCCGATCCTGCCCATGTCCTGGAGCATCTCCTGGACGCCCCTCTCCAGCAGTCGGCGCAGCCCGGGGTCCGCCGTCATCCGGCCCCGCAGCGCCAGGAGTTCGTTGATGTCCTCGTGCGGCACGGCCAGGTCCAGCAGCGCCTCGGCCAGCTCGTCCGCCTCCGGCAGCTCCACCAACTCCGTTGTCACCAGCGACTCCTCCCCCTCACCGTCCCGGATAACCGGGATGTCCGGATCAGTTGTGCGGATATCGGTCGTACGGATGCACCGGTTCGCCGTTACTCGCCGTGACACGGCCGGTCTGCAGACCCAGATCCTCGGCCGGCACCGCGCCCTCGGCCGAATCGCTGCTTGTCCACTGCTCGGCTCCTCGACGTCGGCATCGGCTCGGTTACGGGAACGGCTCGGTTACGGGAACGGGGAGGGGATACGGGTGCATCCTGTAGTAGGAGATGCATTGCCATGCGCACTGGGAGTGAACCGACAACTGCACGCAGTCCCCTGCGACTGCGGCTCTGGCTGAGTGTATGGGGCCTGATCTGGGCCGGAACGGGCACGGCGGCCTTCGCCCTCGCGGCGCGGCCCGGCTGGGCGGCGGCGTGCGGGGTGCTGCTGCTGATCGTCACCGTCGACCTGTTCATGGTCCTGCGGCACATCCACCAGGGGCCGCACTACCAGCCGGGCCGCGACATCCCGCCGTACGAACCGGACCACGGCGGCCGCGGTCCGCGCCCCGGTCGCTAGAGCGCCAGCGGATTGCGCAAGATCAGGCCTCGAACGTCAGGCCCCGAATCTCAGGCCTGCGCGTCGAAGCGCGCGGCCTTTACATACTCCGGCTTCGGGTCCAGCGCCGCCGCCAGGCGGAAATGGCGCTTGGCCTGTTCCGGACGGCCGGCCCGCTCGAAGGTGCGGGCCAGTGCGAAGTGGGCGAAGGCGTTGTCCGGCTCGCGCTCCAGGACGAGCTCGAATTCGAGCTCGGCCGGGCGCAGTTGGGCAGCGGCGAAGAAGGCGCGGGCACGCAGCAGCCGGGCCGCGGTGTTTTCGGGGTGGTCCGCTATCACCGAGTCCAGCAGCTTCACGGCGCCGCGCGGATCCCTCGCGGCCAGCAACTGCTCGGCCGCGCGAAAGTCGATGACGTGCGTCTCCGGATTGCTCTTGGGCACGGTCGCATCCTTCCCCTTGCTTCCCGGTTCCAACACCGCCTCCGGCAACGGTATTCCGATCAAGCCTCCTGACGCGGGAGCCGGGCTGCCCTAACGGGAGCCGGGCTGCGCTGCGGCGCGCTGGGTCAGCTCCGCCCAGACCTTGCGGACCTGCGGCTCCAGATCCTCCAGCGGCCCGTCGTTGTCGATGACCAGATCGGCGATGGCCCGCCGCTGCTCGCGCGTGGCCTGGGCCGCCATCCGCGCACGCGCCTCGGACTCCGCCATTCCGCGCAGTCGTACCAGTCGGTCCAGCTGCGTCTCGGGCGAGGCGTCGACGACGACCACCTCGTCGTACAGGGGCGCCAGGTTGTTCTCGGTGAGCAGCGGTACGTCGTGGATCACAACGGCGTCCGGTCCTGCGGCTTTCTCCAGCTCCATGGAACGCGCCCCGACCAGCGGGTGGACGATCGAGTTGAGCGTCGCCAGGCGGTCTGTGTCGGCGAAAACGATCGAGCCGAGCTTGGGACGGTCCAGGGTGCCATCCGGGCTGAGGATCTCCGGGCCGAAGGCCTCGACCACGGCCTCGAGTCCGGGCGTACTGGGCTCGACAACCTCGCGAGCGATCTTGTCGGCGTCGATCAGCACTGCTCCGTACGACTCGAGGAGACGGGAGACTTCGCTCTTGCCGGCACCGATCCCGCCGGTCAGGCCCACCTTCAGCATGGCCGCAGCCTACGTGAGCGGGCTATGCGTCACCCTCCCGCTCGGCGAGGAAGCGTTCAAATTCGCGGCCGATCTCGTCGGCGGACGGCAGGTCCACCGGCTCCGCGACCAGACTGCCCCTGGTCTCGGCGCCCGCCACCGCGTCGTACTGGTGCTCAAGGCCCTGCACCAGCGCCACCAACTCCTCGTCGCCCTCGCCGATCTGCCGGTCGATCTCGGTCTGGGTGCGGTGCGCCTCCGTACGCAACGAATGCGCGATGCCCGGCAGGACGAGGCCCGTCGCGGCCGTGATCGCCTCCAGGGCGGTCAGCGCGGCGTCGGGGTAGGAGGAGCGTGCGACATAGTGCGGCACATGCACGGCGACGCCGAGGACGTCGTGCCCCGACTCCATCAGGCGGTACTCGATCAGCGACTCCGCGCTGCCCGGCACCTGCGCCTCGTCGAAGGGACTGCGGTGGCCCGGCATGAGGTCTGTGCGGTTGCCGTGCGGGGTGAGGCCGACGGGGCGGGTGTGCGGGACGCCCATCGGAATGCCGTGGAAGTTGACCGCGAGCCGCACTCCGAGCCGCTCGACGATCTGGCTGACGGCGGCGGCGAAGCGCTCCCACTCGACGTCCGGCTCGGGGCCCGCCAGCAGCAGGAACGGCGCGCCTGTGCCGTCCTGGACCAGCCGGACATCCAGCGTCGGCGTCTCGTAGGCGCTCCAGCGGTCGCGGCGGAAGGTCAGCAGCGGACGGCGGGCGCGGTAGTCCACCAGCCGGTCGTGGTCGAAGCGGGCTACCACCTGGTGGGGCAGCGTTTCGAGCAGGCTGTCGACAATCTGCTCGCCGGTCTCACCCGCGTCGATGTATCCGTCGAAGTGGTACAGCATGACCAGGCCGGCCGATTCCTGCGCAAGCGCCATGTCGACGACGGCGAGGCCCTTCGGCTCCCATTCGTACAAACCCTGCGGATCAAGCACGATTACCGCTCCTCCTCGTGTTCGTACAGAAGAACGCCTGGTGACTCACGGGCATTCCCGCCTCACGCGATGAACACATCGAAGGGGAGGCTCAGTTCGCAGTAACGCAGTAAGGCCCGCTCCCCAGGGGGAGCGGGCCTTACTTTCAGCTAGTTACCAGCTGGGGTCGGAGCGTCAGCTCTGGCCGCCGGCCAGCTTCTCGCGCAGGGCAGCCAGGGCCTCGTCCGACGCCAGGGCGCCGGAGTTGTCGTCCGACTCCGAGGAGTACGAACCACCCGTGACACCCGCACCGGCGTTGCCACCGGCGGCCGGGGCGGCAGCGCCCTCGGCAGCAGCGGCCTCGTCGGCCTCGCGGGACTTGATGACCTGGGCCTGGTGCTGCTCGAAGCGCTGCTGCGCCTCGGCGTACTGGCCCTCCCACGCCTCGCGCTGGGTCTCGAAGCCCTCGAGCCAGTCGTTGGTCTCCGGGTCGAAGCCCTCGGGGTAGATGTAGTTCCCCTGGTCGTCGTAGGACGCGGCCATGCCGTACAGCGTCGGGTCGAACTCGACCGAGGCCGGGTCGGCACCGAAAGACTCGTTGGCCTGCTTCAGCGAGAGGCTGATGCGACGGCGCTCGAGGTCGATGTCGATGACCTTGACGAAGATCTCGTCGTTGACCTGGACGACCTGCTCCGGGATCTCCACGTGGCGCTCGGCCAGCTCGGAGATGTGGACCAGACCCTCGATGCCCTCGTCGACGCGCACGAACGCACCGAACGGAACGAGCTTGGTGACCTTACCCGGGACGACCTGACCGATCTGGTGGGTCCGGGCGAACTGCTGCCACGGGTCTTCCTGCGTCGCCTTGAGCGACAGGGAGACGCGCTCGCGGTCCATGTCGACGTCGAGAACCTCGACGGTGACTTCCTGGCCGACCTCGACAACCTCGGAGGGGTGGTCGATGTGCTTCCAGGAGAGCTCGGAGACGTGGACGAGACCGTCGACGCCACCCAGGTCCACGAAGGCACCGAAGTTGACGATCGAGGAGACGACGCCGGAGCGGACCTGACCCTTCTGCAGGGTGGTGAGGAACGTCTGGCGAACCTCGGACTGGGTCTGCTCGAGCCAGGCGCGGCGGGACAGGACCACGTTGTTGCGGTTCTTGTCCAGCTCGATGATCTTCGCCTCGAGCTCCTTGCCCACGTAGGGCTGGAGGTCGCGGACACGGCGCATCTCGACGAGAGATGCCGGCAGGAAGCCACGGAGGCCGATGTCGAGGATGAGACCACCCTTGACCACCTCGATGACGGTGCCGGTGACGATGCCGTCCTCTTCCTTGATCTTCTCGATGGTGCCCCAGGCACGCTCGTACTGAGCGCGCTTCTTCGAGAGGATCAGGCGGCCTTCCTTGTCCTCCTTCTGGAGAACCAGGGCCTCGATCTCGTCGCCGACCTTGACGACCTCGTTCGGGTCGACGTCGTGCTTGATCGAGAGCTCGCGGCTCGGGATAACACCTTCGGTCTTGTAACCGATGTCGAGCAGGACCTCGTCCCGGTCGACCTTCACGATGACGCCGTCGACGATGTCGCCGTCGTTGAAGTACTTGATCGTCTCGTCGATCGCGGCGAGGAAAGCTTCCTCGTTACCGATGTCGTTGACCGCTACCTGCGGAGTGGTGGCGGTGGTCTCGGTGCTGCTCGTCATGTGGGAAAGGGCTCCGGTACGGACATTGAGTCGTAGGTACTGCTACGCCGAGAGCCCGTATCGCAGCTGTAGAAGCCGGCCAGCCTAGGAAGCGCCGCCCAGAGAAGGTGACGCCTCGTGAACCGAGGGGACATACATACAGATGCGAGCGCGACCTGCTCTGTCTGAGGCGCGCAGGCCCGCAGCGCAACTTGTAGCATACGGGGGCAGCCGGACACGGTCAATGCGCGAAGGCGCACACCCAGGGCGGAACGCCCCATACCCGGCACAACTAATGTTTGCCGAGGCCACAATGGCCGCCATTGGCCGCGCTGAGCGCAAACTACAACGACGGTGACGATGTTCCAAGATTTCGAGCCGGAAGCCACCCGCCGTAACGCCGGCGACTCGGAGAGCAGCCGCGCCAGCCGCGGCTGGTGGGACCGGAACGCCGATGAGTATCAGACCGAACACGGCGCGTTCCTGGGCGACGACCGCTTCGTGTGGGGCCCGGAAGGGCTCGACGAGGCGGAGGCGGGGCTGCTGGGTCCGGCCGGTTCACTGAAGGGGCTCGACGTCCTGGAGATCGGCGCGGGCGCCGCGCAGTGTTCGCGCTGGCTGGCCGCGCAGGGCGCGCGCCCGGTGGCCCTGGACCTCTCCCACCGGCAGCTCCAGCACGCGCTGCGGATCGGCGATGACGTCCCGCTGGTCGAGGCGGATGCGGGGGCGCTGCCCTTCCTGGACGGCTCGTTCGACATCGCGTGCTCGGCGTACGGGGCGGTGCCCTTCGTCGCGGACCCGGTGAAGGTCTTCCGCGAAGTGCGGCGTGTGCTGCGGCCGGGCGGGCGGTGGGTCTTCTCGGTCACCCACCCGATCCGCTGGGCGTTCCCCGACGAGCCGGGTCCCGAGGGTCTTTCGGTGGCCGCCTCGTACTTCGACCGCACTCCCTACGTCGAGCAGGACGAGGCGGGTCGTGCGGTGTACGTGGAGCACCACCGGACGATCGGCGACCGGGTACGGGACGTGGTGGCCGGCGGTTTCCGGCTGGTGGATCTCGTCGAGCCCGAGTGGCCTGCCTGGAATCGCCAGGAGTGGGGCGGCTGGTCCCCGCTGCGCGGGAATCTGATCCCGGGGACAGCGATCTTCGTCTGCGAGCGCGACTGAGCGCCCAGCGGCGATACCCCGGGCATGTTCGCCTCAAGGCCGGGGAAGAACTCACGCACTCGTACGTCGGACTGCCGTTCCCATCGGGGGGGTTCGCATGCACGTCTGCCCGGAGTGCGGAAAGAGCGAGGCGGTGGAGAGGCTGAGCGTCTTCTACGGCGGGATGTCCCCGGACGCCCCGCGCAGCAAGGGCTACGCCCCGCCCGTGGCGGCCGAGGCGCAGTGGCGGTGGTGGCTCGTCCTCGTCGCCGGCGGGATCGCGCTGCTGGTCACCGGCAGCTGGCCGGGCGGGCTGCTCGCCATCGCCGTCGGGGTCGGCGGGCTGATCTCGGCGGAGTCGACCGCGTCCCGCCAGCGGGTCAAGCTGGCCTCCTGGAAGAACCGCATGATCTGCAAGGCTTGCGACAAGACCTTCCCCTCGTAGGCGGCTTCGGCCTCAGCACTCTTGCGACACTGGGGCGGTGATCCGCGACGAAGCCCTCGGCAGCCTCCCCGTACGCTCCGCCCTGCCCGCCCTGGAGCGGGCGCTGGACGAGCACGGGTGCGCCGTGCTGTGCGCGCCGCCCGGAACCGGCAAGACCACCCTCGTGCCGCTGGCCCTCGCCGAGCGCGGCGCTCGCGTCGTGGTCGCCGAGCCGCGGCGGATCGCGGCGCGGGCCGCGGCCAGGCGGATGGCGTGGCTGCTGGGCGAGAAGGTCGGCGGGAAGGTCGGCTTCACCGTGCGCGGGGAGCGCGTGGTGGGGCGCGGCACGGTGGTGGAGGTGGTGACCACCGGTGTGCTGCTGCAGCGGCTGCAGCGCGACCAGGAGCTGGCCGGGGTCGATGTGGTGATCCTCGACGAGTGTCATGAGCGGCATCTGGACGCGGACACGGTGGCCGCGTTTCTGCTGGATGTACGGGCCGCGCTGCGCCCCGAGCTGCGACTGGTGGCTGCCTCGGCGACCACGGACGCGCAGGGCTGGGCGCGGCTGCTCGGCGATGCGCCGGTGGTTCAGGCGCAGGGCGTGGCGCATCCGGTGGATGTGGTGTGGGCCCCTCCCGCGCGGCCGGTGCGGCCGCCGCACGGGATGCGGGTCGACCCGGCGCTGCTGACCCATGTGGCCGCTGTGGTGCGCCGTGCGCTCGCCGAGCGCACGGGCGATGTGCTGTGTTTTCTGCCCGGGGTCGGTGAAATCGCCCGGGTGGCGGGCCAGTTGGGGAATGTGGAGGCGGAGGTCCTCCAGGTCCACGGGCGCGCACCCGCGGCGGTGCAGGACGCGGTGCTGTCCGGGGGTCCCGGGCGCCGGGTCGTGCTCGCGACGTCGGTCGCCGAGTCGTCGCTGACCGTGCCGGGCGTACGGGTCGTCGTGGACGCGGGTCTCGCGCGCGAGCCGCGCACCGATCACGCCCGAGGCCTGAGCGCGTTGACCACGGTGCGGGCTTCACAGGCGGCGGCGCGGCAGCGGGCGGGACGAGCCGGCCGGGAGGCTCCCGGCATGGTGTACCGCTGCTGGTCCGAGGCGGAGGACGCCAGGCTGGTGCGGTTTCCGTCGCCCGAGATCAAGGTCGCTGACCTGACGGCGTTCGCCCTGCAGGCGGCTTGCTGGGGCGATCCGACGGCCTCGGGTCTCGCGCTGCTCGATCCGCCCCCGGCCGGTGCGCTGGCCGCGGCGCGCTCGGTACTGTCCGCGGTCGGCGCGGTGGACGCGGCGGGCCGGGCGACCGAACGGGGCGTACGGATGGCCCGGTTGGGCCTGCATCCACGGCTGGCGCGGGCGCTACTGGACGGCGCGCACGAGGTGGGTGCGCACCGGGCCGCCGAGGTGGTGGCCCTGCTCAGCGAGGAGCCGCCTCGGGAGTACGGGGACGACCTGGCCGCGGCCTGGCGTACGGCCCGCCGGGGTGGCGACGCGTATGCGGGGCGCTGGAGGGCGGAGGCGGGCCGGCTGGCCGCCTCGGCGGCCGGAGCC
>NZ_JBSFMS010000036.1:0-56647 GCF_053599675.1 Streptomyces sp. NPDC000880
AAGCTGGAGGCGAGCGAGTCGGCGGGCGGTTGGCCGTAGGTGTACGCGTACTCGATCTCCCGGTACGGGTACGCGCTCTCGCCGATGTCGTCCACTCGCGCTGTTCACGCTCGCCGCCCTGATCGCCGGGTGCGGCGGCGACAGCAGCTCGGGGTCGAAGAAGGTCACCGTCTGGATGTACCCGGTGATCGCCGACCCCCAGGCCAACTCCGCCTACTGGACGCAGATCGAGAAGGACTTCGCCAAGGCCGAGCCCGGCGTGCAGCTCACCGTGGAGCAGCAGCCGTGGGAGAACCGCGACGAGAAGCTCGCCACCGCGTTCAGCAGCGGCAAGGGCCCGGACGTCGTGCTGCTCGGCCCCGACCAGATCCCGCAGTATCTGAGCAATGGAGCCATCAGGCCGGTCGACGGGGCGCTGGGGGGCACCGAGGACAAGTTCCTGCCGGCCGCCCTCGAAGCCATGAAGCGGGACGGCAAGGTCTACGCGGCGCCGATCTACCACACCGTCACCACCACGCTCTACAACAAGAAGCTGCTGGACCAGGCGGGCATCACCAAGCCCCCGGCCACCTGGGACGAGATCAAAGCGGCCGCCCCCAAACTGAAGCAGGCGGGCGCCGCGGCCCTCGACTACTCCGCGGGCAACGAAGCGACACTGAACCTCAACTTCTATCCGCTGCTCTGGCAGGCGGGCGGCAAGGTCTTCGCCGACGGCGGCAAGAAAGTCGCCTTCAACGGGCCCGAGGGCGTCGCGGCCCTCACCTTCGTCACCGACCTGTACAAAGCCGGCGCGATCCCCAAGTCCGCCCTGACCAACTCCAACGTCATCGCCGACCAGGCGCTCGGCAAGCAGCAGGCGGCGATGGGCTTCTCCAACACCCCGGCGGACGCCGCGACCGCGGCCCAGGCCTGGGGCGCGGAGAACGTCGTCGTCGGTCCGCCGCTCACCGGGGCCAAGCAGGTGACCTTCGGCATCCCCGGCGGGCTCGGCATCAACGCCAAGTCCAAGAACGTCTCCGGGTCGGAGAAGTTCCTCGCCTTCATGACGAAGCCGGAACAGCTCCAGAGCATGGGCAAGGCCAGCGGCTTCCTCTCGCCGCGTACGGACGTCACGGTGCCGAGCGACGCCCCGCACGCCAAGGAGTTCCAGGAGGCGCTCGCCAACGCCTACCCCGGTGAGCCCAACCCCACCGCACGCCAGCTGATGTCACTGATCGCGCCCGAAATCCAGGCCGCGCTGACCGGTAAGAAGAGCCCCAAGGAAGCCCTCGACGCGGCGGCCCAGCAGGCCGACGACCTCCTGGCGCGGCAGCGTTGAGCCAGACGTCCCTGACCAAGACCTCCCCGGGCGGGGCCCCTCCCCGCAAGGCCCCGCCCGGCAGGAGCTCTTTCAACAGGGCCGTACGACGGCGCGAGGCCCGCGTCGGGCTCGTCTTCGTGGCCCCGATGCTGCTGCTGTTCATCGTCTTCCGCTTCGGACCGACCCTCGGCGCGGCGTTCCTCTCGGTCACCGACTACCGGCTGAACGGCGAATGGCAGTTCATCGGGGCCGAGAACTACACCCGTCTCCTCGACGACGACCTGTTCTGGTCCAGCCTGGGCGTCACCGCCCTGTACACCGCGTTCTTCGTGCCGCTGACCGTCCTGCTCTCCCTGGGCACGGCCCTGCTGCTGCACCGCACCGTCTGGGCGCGTGGGTTCTTCCGCGGGGTGTTCTTCCTGCCGTACGTCACCAGCATCGTGCTGGCCGCCGTCATCTGGAAATGGATCTACGAGGTCGAGGACGGCCTGCTCAATGCCGCGCTCGGCCTCATCTCCCTCGGCCCCGGCCCCGTTGACTTCCTCGGCAACGAGCACCTCGTCCTGCCCTCGATCGCGGTCACCTCCGCGTGGAAGGGCTTCGGCTACTCGATGCTGATCCTGCTGGCCGGACTCCAGTCGATCCCGCAGCACGTCATCGAGGCGGCCACCATCGACGGGGCGAACGGCTGGCAGCGGCTGCGCTGGGTGACTCTTCCGCTGCTGCGGCCGGTGCTGTTCTTCGTCCTCGTCATCGAGGCCATCGGCTCCTTCCAGGTCTTCGACCAGATGTACGTGATGACGGCCGGCGGACCCGTGCGCTCCAGCTACTCGCTCGTCTACTTCCTCTACGACTCCGGTTTCAAGTTCTTCGATTTCGGCTACGCGAGCGCGATCGGCCTGGTGCTCTTCCTCGTCGTACTGATCTTCTCGCTCATCCAGCGACGGCTCATCGGAAGGGAGGCGGACTGATGGCGCGGCTGCGACTGCCCGTCCTGCTCGTCCTCGTGGCGCTCGTGACCGTCATCCCCTTCGTGGTGATGGTGCTCGTCGCCTTCGCGCCGCCCGGCGGGCAGACGCTGCCGGGCGCGTTCGACCTGACCCGGGCCACCTGGCAGAACTTCTCCGACGTCCTCGGCAGCGCGGACATCATGCGCTGGGCGGTCAACTCACTGATCTACTCGGTGGTCTCCGTCGCGCTCATCCTGCTGTTCTCGTCCATGGCCGGATACGCCTTCGCGAAGAAGCGGTTCCCGGGCCGCGAGGTGCTGTTCTGGTCGTTCCTGGCGACCCTGATGGTGCCGTTCCAGGCCACCCTCATCCCCTACTACATCCTCGTCTCGGAGCTGGGCGGCGTGGACACGTACTGGGGAATGATCGTGCCCACGCTCGCCAACTCCCAGGCGGTCTTCCTCATGCGGCAGTTCATCCAGCAGCTGCCCGACGAACTCTTCGAGGCCGCGAAGATCGACGGAGCCTCGGAGTGGCGCATCTACACCACCGTCGTCATCCCGCTGATCCGGCCGGTCCTGGCGACCCTCGGCGTCTTCGTCTTCCTCTGGCACTGGAACGACTTCCTGTGGCCGCTCGTCATCGGCCAGTCCTCCGAGATGCGCACGCTCACGGTCGGCCTCGCCACCCTCGAAGGCGAGAACGTCGCGGTCAACCAGATCATGGCCGGGGCGACCATCACAGTGATCCCCTGTCTGCTCGTCTTCGGACTGCTGCAGCGGTATCTGACGGACTCGATCGCCACCACCGGCCTCAAGACATGACCGTCACTCCGCCGGGTGCTGGACGAGGTGGAGGGCCTCGACATGTCGCTCGCCCCGTACGCCGCGCGGATGGGTCCGTGTCCCGTCGCGGAGGCGGCCGAGGACACGGTCGTCTGGGTGCGCCAGCCGATGCTGATGGCCGACGACGCAGCCATGGCGGACATCGCCCGCGCCGCGCTCCTGGGCCAGCAGGGTTTCCGGCAGCGCGCGTTCAGCCGTTGAGACGCGGCAGCACCTCGGACCCGAACGCCTCGATCGCGCTCAGGGCGTCCGTCTGCGGCATGCCCGGCGGCTGGATACGCAGCACCACACCGTCGGCGCCCATCTCGCCGTACGCCCCCAGACGCTGGACGCACTGATCCACCGAGCCGATCACGGAGCGCGCCTCGATGTCGTCCCACTGCTGCGCGTAGCGCGCGGCATCGGCGGAGGTGCGCTTCCAGTCGCCGTAGGCGTCGTACAGACCGCGCAGCGGCGCCTCCAGGGCGGAGCGGGCCTGCTGCGAGGAGGGCGCGGCATAGCCCTCGCGGCAGACGATGACCTCCGCGCCCAGACTTGCCGCGCCGTGCGGGTAGGAGCGGTACTCCGCGATCTTTTCCGGGAGTTCGGAGTCGAGTTCGTTGAAGGAGGTCGTCCAGCCGTCGCACATCCGGGCCGTACGCTCCAGAGCCGCCGGCACCCGCCCGCCGTTCCAGATCCGGGGGCGCGGCGACTGCACCGGACGCGGCGACAGGAAGGCCTCGTCCACCGAGGTCCAGCGGCCGCGGTGGGTGACCTCGTCCTCCGTCCACAGCCGGGTGACAAGCTCCAGGCACTCCTCGAAGCGCGACACGCGCTCGCGCGGCTGGGTGCCGTACAGCGTGAACTCCTCGGGCCGGTAACCCAGTACGAATCCCGCCGTGAGCCGCCCGCCTGACAGCACGTCGATGTGGGCGAGGGTCTCGGCCAGCCACACCGGCTGGTAGACGGGCGCGATCAGCCCGGCCGTCGCGAGTCCGATCCGCTCGGTGCGCGCGGCGAGATACGCCAAAGAGGTGAGGGCCTCGTGGTATCCGGGCCGGTGCAGATGCCGTTCGCCGAGCACCACCCAGTCGAATCCGGCCTGTTCGGCCAGAAGTACCTGCTCCACCGCGTCGGCGAGCCGGGGCCGGTCGGCCTTGTCCGCGTAGAGATTGACGTACAGGCCGAGACGCATGGGGCGCTTGGGCATTCTCGCTGGCCTTTCCTTTACGGTCCGGGCCGTAAAGGCTAGCGTGTCGGCAACGACCGCAACAGACGGGAGAGATCGCTCATGTCTGCGACGGAGAGCCTGGTGCGCAGGCTGCGCGGTGCCGTACTGCCCGCGGTGGCCACCCCCATGGATCCCGGGGGAGTCGTGGACCTGGACGCGCTGCGCGGCTACGCGGAGCGGATCGCGGCCGCGCGGATCGGCGGCGTCGCGGTATGGGCCCACACGGGCCGCGGTCTTCATCTCTCCGAACCCGACCGTCAGCAGGTGCTGAGCATCTGGCGAGAGGCGGTCGAAGGGCCGATCGTGGCCGGCGTGGGGGTGCCACGATCGGTTCGCCCCAGGACCACGCAGGAGGCCGTGTTCGCCACGGTCGCCATGGCCGTGCAGGCGGCGGAGGGCGGTGCGGACGCGGTCATGGTCTATCCGCTCGCGCAGCTCGACGGGGACGACGACGAGGCCGTACGGCTGCACGAGAGCGTTGCCGCCGAGAGCGGGCTGCCCGTGCTCGGCTTCTTCCTGCACGGCGAGGCGGGCGGCTATCCGTATCCGCCGGCGCTGATCCGCCGGCTACTGACGCTGCCGTCGGCCGCGGGGATCAAACTCGCCACCCTGGACCGGGCGATGGCGTGCCAGGACGCGATCCGCGCGGCCGGGGAGAGCGGAAAGCTGGTGGTCACCGGTGAGGACCGGATGTTCGGCCCGTCCCTGATGTGGGGCGCGGACTCGGCGCTGGTGGGTATCGCGGCGGCGCGGGTCGGCCTGACGAGCGCGGTGCTGGACGCCTGGCGGTCGGGCGACCACGCCGGTTTCGTGCGCGCGTCGGGCCGCTTGGACCGGTTCGCGGAGGCGACGTTCCTGGCGCCCATCGAGGGGTACGTGCAGCGGATGCTGTGGGCGGCGGTGTGGGAGGGGCTGCTTCCGGAGTCGGCGGCGTGTGATCCGTACGGGCCGGGGTTGCCGGTGGGGGAGCGGCAGGCCGTGGTCGAATGCCTGGAGGAGCTGTCGAAGGAGGCGGACGAGGCCTGACCCGGGGGGCCGCCTGAACCGGGGCTCCGCCCCGGACCCCGCGCCTCAATCGCCGGCGGGGCTGAAATTCGGGGCTCCGGGGCGCAGCCCCGGTTACGGGAAGGGGCGGGGTGGGGGAAGAACCCCCTCCAGGCCGAACAGCCCTGCTGCGTTGCGCCACAGCACCCCCTCCCGCTCCCCGTCCGTAAAGCCCGCATCCCGGATCACCCCCAGCGACACCGACGGGTCGATCAGCGTCGCGTCCGTCCCGAACAGCAGCCGCTCCACCGGGACTCCCGCCGCGCGCGCGTAGTCGATCCGGCCGGCGTCCGCGACCGTACGGCAGTGTTCGAGGTAGAGCCGGTCGCACGCCGCCGCCGCGTGCGCGGCCTCGCGCCAGGCGTCGCCGCCCGCGTGGCCCATGATGATCCGCAGCCGCGGCCGGCTCTCCAGCAGTTCGGGCAGCAGCGCGACCTCGGGGCCCCAGGTGTGCAGCAGCAGCGGCACCCCCGCCTCGTCGACAAGGTCGAAGGCCTCGGCCATTTCCCGGGTGCCGATGAGCCGCCCCGGGTAGTGGGTGTGGATCTTCGCGCCGACGAACCGGCCGGTGTCCAGACAGCGTCGCAGATCCTCGGCGCTCTCCTCGATGCGGTTCGGGTTCACCACGGCGTAGCCGAGCAGCCGCGGGTGCACGGCCAGCACCTCGCGCAGCGCGGCATTGCCCGCCACGGCGTCGTACACCACCGCCTCGGCGGCCGACACGAACTGCAGATCGATGCCGTACTTGTCCATCAGGCTGATGTTGAACGCCGCGTCGCCGGTGTCCATGTGGAACGGCCAGGGGCCCACATGCGCATGTACATCGATGATCGGCATCAGCCCAGCAGCTCCTCGACGTTCCCGCCCGCGATCGCCGCGCGTTCGGTCTCTCCGATGTCCGCGTAGCGCAGCCGCAGCGTCTGCGGGGAGATGTCCATGAAGGGGGTGCGCGAGCCGAAGACCAGATGGCGCGCGCCGGCCGTGTCGACGACCCGCTCGATCGCGTCGGGGGCGGAGAGCAGCCGGGTGGTGGCCCGGAACCCTGGTTCGCTCCGGGCGAGCAGCAGGAAGTCGGCCAGCACATACGAGTGCACGTCGAGGAAGACGACATCCGCGCCGCGGCCGGCGAGCACCGGCCCGTAGTGGCGCGGGTCCCCGTCGTGCAGGAGGACAAGACCGCGGGCGACGGCCTGCCCGATCACATGCCGGTAGCCGGGGAAGTCCGGTTCCACGTCCTGCTGCTGGGTGAACAGCCGCAAGAAGCGCACCCCTTCCGCGTCCAGGGCGTCAAGACGCTCATCGGCGGCGAGCGCGTCCCGCAGATCCACGGTGCCGACCGGCAGCAGCTCGGGGCAGTCGGCGAGGTCCTTGACCGTACGGATGTTGCCCGCGGTGTCGTCGAAGAGCGCTCCCCGCGTCGACATGGCCAGCGCCCTGGAGACGGGGGAGCGGGCGAGGCGGGCCCTGACCTCGGCGAGGCCGATGTCGGCGTGGTGCCTGGGCCACGGGCCGTACAGCACGTCGACGTCCCAGCCGATGAGCTCCTCGGGAGCGGTCCGCAGCCAGTCGTAGGGGCTCACCGCGGTCACCGTGCGCAGGCCCGGTCGTGGACGGTGCGGATCGCGCGGGCGATGTGCTCCACGTCCGCCTCGGTGTATCCCTCGTTCCAGGGGAGGGCGAGCAGGGTCCGGCCGATCAGCTGCTCCGCCTGCGGACACAGCCCCGGCGGGTACCCCGGCAGGGCGGGATTGGCGTACAGCGGACGTTCGAGATAGCCCGGCATGGTGGGGACGCCCTCGGCCTCAAGGTCCTTCGCCCAGCGGGAGTTGTCGTCGACGAGCATTGGGAAGAGCCACCACGCGTGGCCCGGCAGCGGCTCGGGGACGGTGACCCGGTCGAGCCCGGCGAGCGCGGCGACGAGCTGGCCTGCCCGCTCCCGGCGCACGCGTACGACGTCAGCCACCTTGGCGAGCTGGGCGCGGGCCACCGCCGCGGTGAGCTCGGTCATCCGGTAGTTGAGGCCCATCTCGCGGTGGATCCGGCCCTCCGTGCGGTCCCAGCCCTTGTCCATGAACAGCCGCATATGGCGGGCGAGCTTGGGGTCGTCGGTGAGCGCGAGGCCGCCGTCGCCCGCGGTGATGTGCTTGTACTGCTGAAGGCTGAAGCAGGCGATGTCCCCGACCGTGCCGAGCAGCCGGCCGGTGCTGTCCTCGCCGAGCCAGGCCTGCGCGCAGTCCTCGATGAGCACAAGTCCGTGCCGGTCGCAGATGGCACGCAGCGCGTCGATGTCGGCGGCGGCGCCGAAGAGATGCACGGCGATGACGGCCTTGGTGCGCGGGGTGAGCGCCGCCTCGACGGCGCCGGGGTCGAGATTCCCGTCCGTGGGGCGTACGTCGGCGAACACCACCCGGCCGCCCTGCGCGACGACCGGCGCCACTGTGCCGAAATCCGAGAGCGGCGTGGTGATCACCTCGTCGCCCGGGCCCACCCCGGCCGCCGCGACCGCCAGATGCAGCGCGGCCGTACCCGAACTGCAGGCGACCGTTTCCCCGCGGGACTCGAGGGTCTCGCGGGACCCGCTGGAGTACAACCGCGTCATCTCGGCTTCAAGGGAACGTGCTTCACTGCCGAAGGCGCTGCACAGCACCGCGGAGTCCAGGACGCGCAGCACCGCGGCCCGTTCCTCCTCGCCGAAGGTGCGGCCGCGCGGGCCGAGAACGTCTGGCAGCGGCATTTCCCGTTCGGGCATCGGGGCACTATCCTCTCCGCAAGCATGCGGTTATGGCCTGGGCCGAAATTAAAGCCGCGGTTGCCGGGCGTCAACCCCGTCCAGAAGTACCTCAGAACCACTCCAGAAGAACGGAGACCGGCCGATGGCTCTCACGGTCGGCGTCATCGGTCCCGAGGACCTCGTGCACAAGGTGGTCGCGGTCGGCGGCTCGGCCGGGGCGGACCGGCTGGTGCCCTTCCCGTACCGGCACGAGGACGAGACCCTCGACGTGGTCGACAGGACGCAGGCCGAGGTGGACGCGCTGCTCTTCACCGGCGTTGTGCCGCACACGCTCGCCACCGCTGCCGGAATCGTCGACCGGCCCGCGATGTATGTGCCTTACAGCGGCGCGACCCTGCTGCGTGCCCTGGTCGAACTGCTCCGCCTCGGCCACGACGTCTCCCGTATCTCCATCGACACGCTGCGCCGCAGCGAGGTGATGGAGACGCTCACCGAGGCCAAGCTGCCCACCGAGCATGTGCATGTACTGCCCTACCGGCCCGGGCTGACCTCGCGGGACCTGGCGGAGTTCCATCTCGCCGCGCGGGACAGGAAGCAGACCCGGGTGGCCCTCATCTGCCTCGGCTCGGCCTTCCATCTCCTCGACCACGAGATGCACGCCGTACGTCTCGCGCCGTCCCGGCACTCCATACGCTCCACGCTCCAGGCCCTTGTGCTCGCCACCGCGGGACAGCACAGCGGAGACGCCCAGGTCGCCCTCGGCATCATCGATCTTCCGGCGGCCGACGGTGAACTGGCCGCGGATCTGCGAGTGCTGGGTGGCAGCCTCGCCGATCTGGCGGACGGGCAGCGGCTGGTCGTCACCACCCGGGGCGTCCTGGAGGAGGTGAGCAAGCAGTTCACCCGCCTCCCCTTCCTCGACGACCTCGCTGCCCGGCACGGCACCGCTCATGTGGGCTTCGGCCTCGGCCGCACCGCCGCGGAGGCCGAATCGCTGGCCAGGCGCGCGGTCAACCGGGCCCGCTCGGTGGGCCCGGTGGCCGGCGTCGTCTCGATGACCGACGACGTCGACATCGTGATCGACGCGGAACGCTCCGGGTCCTCGCTGTCCGCGGCGGCGGCCGGGCCGGAGAGCACGGTCACGCTCGCCCGCCGCGTCGGACTGAACCCCAAGACGCTGGACCGGCTGCGTGAACTGGCCGCTCAGGAGGAGGACGAGGGCATCACCGCGCACCGCGTGGCGGAGCACCTTGCCGTCCAGCAGCGTACGGCCCGCCGCATCCTCAAGCGCCTGGAGCGGGCGGGGGTGGCCGTACCGACGGGCAGCCGGCAGCTGGGCCAGACCGGCCGCCCGCCGATCGTCTACCGCGTACGCCTCTAAGCCCGCCCTTACGGTCCGGGCCGTAACTTGAAGGAGCCGTGCTTGAAGATCGTCTCGGTTCACACCCGCGTTGTCAGGGCCCCCTACCGGCGACCCTTCGTCATCAGCAGCGGCAACAGCCCCGAACTCATCAGCCTGGTCGTCGAAGTACGCACGGCAGACGGCGATTCCGGCTTCGGCGAGGCCTCCCCGATGACCGCGTACACCGGCGAGACCCTCGCCGGCCTTGAGGCGGCGCTCACCGAGCACGCCGCCCCCGCGCTGATCGGCCGCGACGCCCGCGACCTGGCGGGAGCGCACGCCGCCATGGACGCCGCCATCCGCGGCCAGCGGTTGGCCAAGGCGGCGCTGGACATCGCGCTGCACGATGTGGCGGCGCGGGCGGCGGGCTGGCCCGTGCACCTGCTGCTCGGCGGCTGTGTCCGCCCGCGTGTCCCCACCACCTGGGTGGTCGGTCTCGGAACGGTCGAGGAGATGGTCGAGGAGGCGGCCGCGTACGCCGCACGCGGCTTCACCCACATCAAGGTGAAGGGGGGTGAGGACCCGGACCGGGATGTGCGACTGGTCCGTTCCGTGCGCAGTGCCGTGCCGGACTTTGTGGAGCTCAGCCTCGACGCGAACGAGGGCTACGACCCCGGCATCGCGGGCCGGACCGTCGGCCGGCTCGCCGACGCCGGGCTCGACCTGGTTGAACAGCCCTTGCCCCGCTGGGACTTGACCGGCATGGCCGCGCTGCGCAGCCTCGGCGGCCCGCGCGTCATGGCCGACGAGAGCCTGCACTCGCTGCACGACGCCCTGGAGATCGTCCGCCGAGGGGCGGCCGATGTCCTCAACATCAAGATCCTCAAGGTGGGTGGGCTGCACCGGGCCCGGCAGATCGCCGCGCTCGCCGAGTCGGCAGGCCTCGCCGTGAAGATCGGCACCATGCCGGAACTGGGCGTCGCCACCCTGGCCGCGGCCCATCTGGCGGCCGCCCTGCCGCATGCCACGGTCCCGGCGGACCTGGTGGGTCCACTGCTGGTGCATACGGAACCGCTGGCCCCGACGGCGTTCGCGGCGGCGGACACGGGGTGGGTGGACGTGCCGGTGGGACCGGGCCTGGGCCACGACCTGTAGCTCGCGCGGCCGCGGGCACGGCTGGGGCTCCACCCCGACCCCGCGCCTCAATCGCCGGCGGGGCTCCAATGGAGCCCGTCCGGCGATTGAGGACACGCCCGAAGGGCGTACCGGGGTCTGGGGCGGAGCCCCAGTTCGGGAAGGGGCGGGGCGCCGCCGCAGGCGCAACCCCCAGCCCGACGCCCGCTACCGCAGGCCCGCCGCGTCCCCCACCACCGGCCCCACCCGCCGCGCCAGCACCCCCACCGGACCCGCCGCCCGCTCCAGCCCCACCAGTTGCCTGACCGCCTCCGCTGTCTCCTCGTCGCTCGCCGCCGTCGCCGCGAGCAGTGCGATCAGATAGTCGACCAGCCAGTCCCGCAGCTCGTCCGCCGACGGCTGCTTCTCCTCGTCCAGCCAGATCAGCGACGCCGCCTCGACGGCCGCGATCCAGGTGCGCACCATCATCCGCAGCCGCGGTCCCGGCCGGGACACGCCGATGTGGACGAGGATCTGCTCGGCCGCGGCCCGCCGCACCTCGTCGACGATCGCCGTCGTACGGGAGGTCTCGGCGACGCTGCCACCGCGAAGCAGCGCGCTGAACCCGGCGTCGTGCTCGTCGACGAAGACGAGATAGCGGTCGAGGACCCGGGAGACCCGCTCGGTGGGCGGTCCCGTGGGCGGCTCGGTGAAGCACAGTTCCAGCTGGTCGGCGGCGGAGCGGAGAGCCGTCTCGTACAACTGCTGCTTGCCCCCGGGGAAGTAGCGGTAGACGAGGGGTCGGGAGACCCCGGCCGCCTCGGCGACGTCGTCGAGGGAGACCTCGTCCGGCGGCCGGTGCGCGAAGAGCGTGAGCGCGGCGTCGAGGAGCTGCCTGCGGCGCTCCTCGACGCTGAGCCGTCGGTACGCACGGGTCGCTGGAGTGGGACTGGTCATGCTCGCAGCGTAACCGCCCCGTTCTTGGATTACGCGAGGAGACCGGAGCTCTTCCAGAGCCTGCGGCCCGGGCCCCGCAGGACGCCGATGTCGTCGAGGAAGTCCGTCAGCCGCTTCGCGCCCGACTGCATCACCTCGCGGCGGTGGCCGCTCGCCTTCACCTGGGCAACCGCCTCGCGCCGGTCGAGGCCGACGTCCGTGTACACCTGCGGATTCACGAAGCAGACCGAGAAGACCCGTGCCGCCTGCCCGCAGCTGAGGCGTGTGAACTCCTGCTCCCAGCGCGGCGCTGTCACCATCTGCCGACGCAACTCCTCGCGCGCGTACCGCACATGGCGCGCCTCCTCCACCACATGGATGCGGGTGACGCCGCGCACCAGGGTCTGGACGCGCTCGTCCGGGAAGGTGAGGCGCTGCATCCAGTCGAGGATCTCCTCGCCGAGCAGCGTCGCCGCGAACGAACCGGGTGTGGTCGAGACGGTCTTCAGGACGCGCGCCAGATTGTGGTAGAGCCGCGGTACGGGATACGCCGGCGCCCCGCCCTTCTGGATCAACCGGGCGAACATCATGGAGTGCCGGCACTCGTCCGCGATCTCGGTGAGCGCGTACCGCACATGGCTGCTGGTCACGGACTTGCCGTAGATGTGCCTGACCAGCAGCTGCATCAGGATGATCTCGAACCAGATGCCCAGCGAGGCGAGCGACGCGGCCTCGTGCCTGGCCAGCTCCAGCCGCTGTTCCTCGGACATCTTGTACCACAGCGGGGTGTCGTAGAGGGAGAGCAGCTCCGGCGGCCAGAACCACTTGCCCTCCTCGAACGGGGAGTCCCAGTCGAGCTCCTTGTCCGGGTCGAAGGAGTGCTTGGCGGAGGACTCGAGGAGGCGCTGGGCGACCTGCTCCCGGTCCCGGAGCGGGCCGAGTGCGTCGCGGAGCAGCTGCACGTCGCGTTCGGTCACTGTCGTCATGGCTGAGGGCACCTCGCGGGTGGGGTGAGCAACGTCAACCTTTATGAGACTTCCTGTCAGCAAGGCCGTCAATCCCTTGCGCGCGACTTGTTGACTGGACGTCTACCAACGTGTGAGCCTGCCAACTGGCCGTAGTGATATGGGATATAAGGCGAAGGAGCCGTCAGTGTCGACACACGACCGCTACACGCACGCCCCGGAAAGCCTCCACTGGCAGGTCCCGGCCTCCGGCGCGGCCTGCTTCAGCTGGGAGTACGAAGACGGCCGCGACCGACTGCTCGCCCTGTACCAGAAGGGCAAGGACAAGCAGTGGGACGGCGTCAAGCGCATCGACTGGGACCAACAGGTCGATCCGTACGACCCGCTGGGTACCCCGGACGAGGCGCTCACGCTCTACGGCTCGCGCCACTGGCCGAAGCTGACCGAGAAGGACAAGGGGGAGCTGCGCAGGCACTACACCTCCTGGCAGTTCAGCCAGTTCCTGCACGGCGAGCAGGGCGCGATGGTGTGCGCGGCGCGGATCGTGGAGTCGGTGCCCGATCTGGACGCGAAGTTCTACTCCGCCACCCAGACGATGGACGAGGCCCGCCACGCGGAGATCTACAGCCGCTTCCTGCACGAGAAGATCGGGATGCTCTATCCGATCAACGACAATCTCCAGGGGCTGCTCGGCGACACGCTGCGCGACTCCCGCTGGGACATGCCGTACCTGGGTATGCAGGTCCTCATCGAAGGGCTCGCGCTCGCCGCGTTCGGCCTGCTCCGGGACACGACGGACAAACCGCTGCCGAAGCAGATCCTCGCCTACGTCATGCAGGACGAGGCCCGGCATGTCGCGTTCGGGCGGATGGCGCTGCGCGACTACTACAAGGAGCTCAGCGACGCGGAGCTGCGCGAGCGCGAGGATTTCGTCATCGAGGGCTGCTACTTGATGCGCGACCGGCTCAGCGGAGTCGAGGTGCTGGAGAACTTCGGCATCCCCAAGGCCGAGGCGGCGGAGCTCTCCGAGCAGTCCGAATTCCTGCAGCTGTTCCGGAAGCTGCTGTTCAGCCGGATCGTGCCGTGCGTCAAGGACATCGGGCTGTGGGGCGAGCGCATGCAGAAGGCGTATCTGGACATGGGCGTCTTCGAGATGGGTGACGCCAACCTCGACCTCCTGATGTCCCAGGACGAGGAGATCGCCGAGCAGCTCGACCGCGAACGCTTCGCGACGGAGGAGCAGGCGCGGGCCACGGAGGTGGAGGAGGCGATCGCGGAGGGCGCGCAGGCGGCGGGGGTGAGCTCTGCGTGCCCTATGCCCTAACCGGCATCCACCACAAGCAGCTCAAGGTGGACCTTCCGTTCCCCCTCGACATCGACCTCACCGCCGTCAACCGCCGCGGGTAGCAGCCGGGCTGATCACTGCTGCGCCGTCGGCGGCGGGAAGCTCGTCCGCAGCGTGAACGCCCGTGGCGTCGGGCCGTGTTCACGTACGTGGAGCAGGCGTTCTTCCGCTTCCTGGACCGTCGGGCGGTGGCCCCGCTCCACCCACCACAGCGTGGTCATGACGTCCTGGACACGCTCGAACCACTCGTAGCGCCGCCCCAGCAGCTCCCGGTGCTGTCCCTGGTACATGAACGCGGCCAAGGCGTTGGTGTCCCGCCACACCGACATGTTCACGATCAGCCACTCGTCCCCCAGGACCGGCACATCCGTGGCATTGCCGGTCTCGCTCTGCAACCGCCAGATGAAGCCGTCCGCCGCGTCCGCGACGGCGTTCACCGGGTCCAGGCCGTCGACGAAGTCCTTCAACTCCGGGGAGTCCAGCGGGAATTTGAGCCGGGCTATGTTCACTTGGGCGAGCTCGTAGGCCGTGGTCATGGGCGCACCATAATCGTGTGCCGCTCGCAGGCCACCGCCATTTCGAGGAGCGAGATGTCCGCGCCGCGCGCCGCGACCAGTTGCAGGCCGGCCGGGCAGCCGTCGCTCGTGAAGCCGGCCGGGATGCTTGCCGCCGGGTGGCCGCTGAGGTTGAACGCCCAGGTCAGGGCGGTGGAGTAGAGCTCGCCCGGGCCGTCGTGGCCGTGCGGGCGGTTCGGGGTGGCCGGGGTGAGGAGCAGCTCCGCCTCCGCGAAGAGCGCGCCGAGACGGCGGTCGTTCTCCGTGCGCACCGCCGACCCCGCCGAAGGCTCCCCGCGCCGCACCGCCTGCCAGGCGTCCACCGGGTCGAGCAGCGCGAACGGCCGCTCGTCGAGGCGTACGACTCCGGCCGAGACCAGTCGCTCCACCGCCGCCCGCGCGACGGACTCCACTTCCGGGTCCGTCCGCGCGAAACCCAGGTCGGGCGACCAGCGCGCCCGTACCGGGAACGGCAGCCGCGCATCCGCGTACCCGTCAAGGACGCAGCGCAGATACGCCCGCGCGTCCGCCGCCGTACGCGTCAGCACCCCCGCCGACGCCAGGCCGGTCCGGTCGGGCGACGGCAGCAGGCCGTTCGTCGTCTTCAGGCCGAACACCCCGCACCAGGCCGCCGGGATGCGCACCGACCCCGCCCCGTCGCTGCCGGTGGCCAGGCCCACCATCCCCGCCGCGACCGCCACGGCCGAACCGGCCGACGAGCCGCCCGGTGTACGGTCCGGGCGCCAGGGGTTGACCGTGCGGCCGTGCGCGCCGAGACCCCAGGTCTGCCAGTACGTGCCCGGGCCCGGCACCGCCGTCGAGCCGACCGGCACCGCGCCCGTCGCGATCAAACGCCGGGCCGCGTACGAGCGGATACCCAAGGGCCCCTTCACCGCGAACGGCAGCCCGGCAAGGGGGAATTCGGGCGACACCTCGCGTGCCTCAGTCGCTTCGCCCCACACCTCGATGAACGCGCACAGCTCAGGGTCGAGCTGCGCGATCCGCTCCAGGGCCTCCTCCACCTTCATACGGGTCAGTCTCGCAGCGCCGCCTCCATCACCGCGCGCGCGATCGGAGCCGCGCTGCCGCCGCCACTGATCTCGCCGCGGTCGGCCGACACGTCCTCCTCGATGACCACGGCGACCGCGACCGCCGGCCGGCCCGCGTCGGCCGCCTGCGCCCAGGAGATGAACCAGGCGTAGGGCCGACCGGAGTTGTCGAAGCCGTGCTGCGCCGTACCGGTCTTGCCGCCCACGGTCGCCCCCTCGATCGCGGCGTTCTCACCGGTGCCCTCCTCGACGGCCCGGACCATCATCCGCTGGAGTTGCTGCGCGGTCGCGGGGTTCATCGCCTGCTGGTACGACTGCGGGTAGTTCCGCGCGACCGTGTCGCCGTCAGACCTGGTCACCCGGTTCACCAGGTAGGGGCGTTTGAGATCCCCGCCGTTGGCGACCGCGGCCGAGACCATCGCCATCTGCAGCGGCGTCGCCGTGGTGTCGAACTGCCCGATCGAGGAGAGCGCCAGCTGATCAACGGTCATATGGCGGTCGAAGTTGGACACGGCGACGACCGAGGGGATCCGCAGCCTGCGGTCGTTGAAGCCGAACCTGCCCACCGTGTCCAGCATTCCGGCCAGGCCGACCTTCACCCCGAGATGTGCCATCACGGTGTTGCAGGACCACTGGATGGCGTACGCGAGCGAGGCGTTGCCGCAGCCGTCCGTCGCGTTGGGGAGCGTCGTTCTGGTGCCGGGCAGGACATACGGATCGGGCGCGCCGGACGGCGCGTCGACGTCCGTGACCACACCCGCTTCCAGCGCGGCCGCCGCCGTCACGATCTTGAAGGCGGAGCCGGGCGGATACGTCTGCCGGATGGCCCGGTTGAGCATCGGCCGGCTGCCCGAGGCATTGAGCCTCGCCCACTCGGTCTTGACCGGCGGTCCGGTACCGGAGAGCAGCCCGGGGTCGTACGAAGGGCTGCTGACCAGTGCCAGGATCTTCCCGGTCGACGGTTCGAGCGCGGCGACCGCGCCCCGCTTGCCGCCGAGCCCGTCGAACGCGGCGCGCTGCATCGAGGGCTTGATGGTGGTGACGACATCGCCGCCGGGCTGCTGGATGCGGCTGATGTCGTTCCAGAAGGGCAGCGGCGCGAGCATGGTGTCCGTGCCGGTCAGGACGCCGTCCTCGGCGTTCTCGATGAGGGAGGTGCCGTACGTCTGCGAGGCATAGCCGGTGACGGGCGCGTACAGCGGGCCCTGGGTGTATGTGCGTTCGTAGCGCAGTTGCTGGCCGCTGTCCTTGGAGTCGGTGACGGGCTTGCCGCCGACCAGGATGTCGCCGCGCGGCTCGTCGTAACGGGCAATGGCCAGACGCCGGTTGGCCGGGTTCTTGTCGAGCGACGGGGATTCGATGATCTGCACGCGGGCGGCGTTGAGCAGCAGCGCGACCAGGAGCAGCAGACACAGAGCGGCGGCGCGCCGGATGTAGGGGATCACCGTTCGCCCTCCAGGACCGGGGCGATGACGCCCGTATCGACCACGTCGGGGTGGGGCGCGCGGGCCGAGTCGCTGATCCTGACGAGCAGCGCCACGATGATCCAGTTGGTGACGACGGACGAACCGCCCTGGGCGAGGAAGGGCATCGCCATTCCGGTCAGCGGGATCAGGCCCATCACGCCGCCCGCGATGACGAACACCTGGAGGGCGATGATCGAGGCGAGCCCGACGGCGAGCAGTCGTCCGAAGGGGTCGCGCAGCGCGAGCCCGGCGCGGTAGCCGCGCGCCACCATCAGCGCGTACAGCATGAAGATCGCGGTCAGCCCCACCAGGCCGAGCTCCTCGCCCGCGGTGGCGAGGATGAAGTCCGACTTGGCGGCGAAGCCGATGAGGATGGAGTGACCGAGACCGAGGCCCGCGCCGAGCATCCCGCCGGCGGCGAAGGCGAAGAGCGACTGGGCGACCTGGCTGGGGCCCTGGCCCGCCTTGATGGTGGCGAATGGGTCGAGCCAGTCCTCGACCCGGCTGTGGACGTGTGGTTCGAGGGTGCCGACGGCGAACGCGCCGGCCGCCGCGAGCAGCAGGCCGACGGCGATCCAGCCGGTCCGGCCGGTCGCCACGTACAGCATGATCACGAAGAGTCCGAAGAAGAGCAGCGAGGTGCCGAGGTCGCGTTCGAGGACCAGTACGACGACGCTGAGCAGCCAGATCGCGACGATCGGGCCGAGCACCCGGCCGGTGGGCAGCTGGAGCCGCCAGATCTGGCGGCCGGTGTAGGCCAGGGCGTTGCGGTTGGCCGCGAGATACGCGGCGAAGAAGACGGCGAGCAGAATCTTGGCGAACTCGCCCGGCTGGAAGGAGAGTCCGCCGATCCGGATCCAGATCTTGGCGCCGTTCACGGCGGGGAAGAAGATCGGCACGATCATCAGGACGAGGGCGGCGACGACCGAGAGATACGCGTAGCGCTGCAGGACCCGGTGGTCGCGCAGGATGGCGACGGCCACGATGAACAGCGCGACACCGAGGGTGGACCAGATCAGCTGGGCGGGTGCGGCCTTGTCGTGCGGGGTCTCCAGGTCGAGACGGTAGATGAGCACCAGGCCGAGGCCGTTGAGGAGGACCGCGATGGGCAGCAGTAGCGGGTCGGCGTAGGGGGCACGGAAGCGCACGGCGAGATGCGCGAGGAGGGCCAGTACGCCGAGGCCTGCTCCGTAGCGCATGGCGTCCGGCGGAACCGCGCTGTTCTTCGTCAGGCCGACATCGACGTAGCCGTAGACGCACGTGAGAACGGCGCAGACGAGGAGCGAGAGCTCGACGCCGCGCCGTTTGGGGAGGCGTAGTTCGGGCGGAGGAGCGTCCCTCGCCGTCGTTGCGGTCATGCCACGCAACGTAGCAAGACGCAAGCCTTATGTCCCCTTATGGCATAGTGCGCCGAAGAAGAGCCGACGGACCGTCAGGGCGTGGGCGGTTCAGCGCCGTCGGCAGCGCGGCGTACCGCAGGCGGCGCGAACTCGGGCTCGAGGTTCTGTCAGTACTGGTGGGGCTGCCGGCCGGGCTGCTGCGGCTGCCCGTACGCCTGACCGCCCGGCCCGCCCGCGCCCTGGAGCTGCAGCTGCTCCGCCTGCTCCTTGGTCACCTGCTGCTCCATGCCGCAGAACGTGCACTGCGTCGCGTACTTCGTGGAGAACGGGAACAGTGGCACGAAGAACAGCGTGAACTTCGTGACGCGCTTCCTGAGCGTGTGCGCGGAGGGATTGCCGCAGCTCCCGCACACCAGCGTGAGTATCGCCAGCTGGTAGAGGTAGCCCTTGGTGCCGAAGATGATCATGCTGTTCTCTCCCTCGTCAGTGCCCGCCGGCACAGGGCCAGCAGCTTCTCATCCGTAAAGATGTCATGGCTGCCGAACCCGCCGTCGATCGCGTTGTGACGGCGTACGGCCGCGAGCTCGTCGCGCAGGATCCGCTCCGCGCCCTCGGCCCTCAGCTCCGCCAGACACCCGGCGATCGGGACCCGGGTGTTCGGCAGCCCCTCCCATGCTGCCAGCAGCACCGGCCATGCCAGCCCATGATCGCCCGTCACCCGCCACAGCGCGATCGCCGCGTCCACCCGGGTCCACGGCTCGGCCGCCCCCAGCAGGTCCCCCAGCGCCCCGGCGGCCTCCTCGCCCGCCGCCCCCAGCGCGCCGAGCGCCGTCGCCGCCGACCGCCGGGCCCCGGAGTCCGCGCCGGACAGCGCCGCGCGCAGCACCGGCAGTACGGGCTCGGCGTCACCCTCGATCGCCCACAGCGCCCTGGCCGTCCGCGCCGCGAGGGACGCCGGGAAGCCGGAGCCGACGCCCACGCAGCGCAGGAGCGCCCGCAGCTCCGGAACGGCCTCCCGCGCGCCGGGCCCGAAGGCCGTGAGCGCCCGCAGCGCCGACTCGGCCACCCACTCCCTGCGGCAGTCGGGCGCGCCCCGCAGCACCCGCAGCACTTCGGGCACCGCATCGGCGGCTCGCAGCGCCGTGAGCCCGTACAGCAGCGGCCCGGCCCGGTCGTAGAGCCGCTCGTCCAGCTCGATCTCGCCGAGCCGGCGGCGCAGCGCGGGCGCGAGCGACGCCGCGGCCGCGCCCAGATGGTCCAGCGCATAGCCCAGATCGTGCGGCGCCTCGGGCAGCTCCAGCGTCCGCGCGAGCACCGGCACCGCGCGCCGGTCGCCCGCCCGGGCCAGCGCGGCGAGCGCGCTGCCGAGCGTGGGCGGCCCGCTCTCCCATTCGCGCACCCAGGCCCCGGGGTCCGCGGCGACCCGGTCCGCCAGCGCGTCCGCGGCGGGGGCGGCGAGGCCGAACAGCTCCCCGAGCGCGGCCGCGGCCGCGTCCGCCAGCCGTATCTCCGGGTCGGCGAGCTGCTCCCCGATCAGGCTGACCAGCTCGTCGTACGCACCCCGCCAGGTCCGCAGCAGCCCGCTGCTCATCCGTACGGCATCGATCCGCTGCCCCCAGTCGGGGCTGCACAACTGGTCGGCGAGCAGGTCGATCCGGTCGTCGACGCGGTCGCCGAGTCCGGAGTGGAGCGTACGCAGCAGATCCGCCGCCCAGGGGGCGGCGCGGCCGGCCCGGTCCGCCTCGTGCATCTCGCGCAGCCGGCCGAGGAGGGTGGGCGTCGACGGCCGCTCGGACACGGGTTCCGGGGCGGGTGTCGCGCGCTCGGTGGCGGGTGCCGCCGGCCGGGCGACGGGTGCTGCGGGTTCGACGGTGGGTGTCGTGGGTTCCGCGACGGGCGGCGTGGGCTCGGCGCGGGAGCCGACCGACTCCGCGCAGGGGCCCGCCGGTTCCGGGGCGGGTGCTGCGGGCTCGCCGCCGGGGCTGACCGACTCCGGGGCGGGGGCCGCCGACTCCGTGCCGGGGCCGACCGACTCGGCCACCGGGCTTGCCGCCACCGGCTCGGCGCGCAGTTCTCGCAGCAGTCCCGTCACTCCCGGCACGACATCGGCGGGCAGCGCGTCCGGCGCGCAGCGGGCGAGCTGCGCGAGTGCGGCCAGCCGCAGCCCTGGGCGGCGCGGCGCCCGGGTCAGCCCGGTGAGCCACTCCACCACATCGGGCGCCAGCCGCCGGTGGCGCAGCGCGATCCGGCCCGCGGCCTCCACGCAGGCGAACCGCACCTCCGCGTCCGGCTCGATGCCGAGCCGCTCCCGCAGCAGTCCGAGCACCACCTCGGGATCGTCGTGCAGCGTGGCGAGCGCGAGCGGAGCCGCGAGCCGCAAGTCGCGGTCCTCGTCGTCGACCAGCGCGAGGAAGACGTCCGCGCCCGCGGTCACGGCGGACGAGGCCATCGCGTAGTTCGCGGCGTACTCGAACTCCTCGTCCTCCGGGTCCAGTTCGTCGTCGCCGTCCAGATCGATGCCGCCGATGCTGGTCAGCAGCTCGACGATGCCGCCCCGGTCCTGGACCGCGGGATTCTCCGCGAGCTCGAAGAGGAAGGGAATGCAGGCGAGCGTCGAGTCGTACACATCGCCCTGGTGGTGCACCGCTCCGTACATCCCGTCGAGCGCCGTCTCGCGCTCGGCGGGATCCGCGGACGCGAGTCCGAGCAGCATGTGAGGTACATCGTCCGCCGGCCCATAGGCGTGCGCGAGTGATGCCCAGTCGACCTCGTCGATCCCCCCGAACACGCTCGCCCCCTCCCAAGAACTTGCGCTTGGGGAGAGTGTGCACCACCGCTCCGACATCGCGGGGTTATTGCCCCGAAGGCCCCGCGGCTGTTCCCATGGTCGAGGGGTGGTGGCATGAAGGGACTGCGCGTCACACCGGCACGCAGACAGGGCCGGGACCGGCTGTACGTCAGCCTCCCGGACGGCCGCAACGTCGCCTGGTACGACAGGGACAGCGGCCGCGTCAGCCTGGTCTCCGAACGCCACCGCGCCGATGCGCTGGCCGCCCTCGCCCCGTATCTGACCGGCGAGGTCTCCGTCGGGCCGCCGCCCGTGCCCACCTCCGCCGATCTCGTCAGGCTGTCCCTGCACCCGGACGACGACCTCGCCCCCAACCGCCCCGGCGAGGCGCTCCATGCCGAGCTGGACCACCTCCCCGCCGGACGCCGCCTCCGGCAGGACCCGCGCCCCGCGGAACTCGCCGCCCAGCAGCTGCTCGGCGACACCCTCGACCGGCTGGAGGGCGCGGGCTGGCGGATCATTCACTCGGTGCCGCTGCCGGGCGCCGACCGTATCGACCATCTGGCCGTCGGCCCGGGCGGAGTGCTGGCCGTGCACACCCTGGCGGCCCGCCGGCGGCGGGTGCGGATCGCCGACCCGATGGTGCGGGCGGGACGCGGCGTGCCGGGCCCGCTGCTGCGGCTGACCCGCCGCCGGGCCGAGCGGGCGACCCTCGCGCTGACAGCGGCGGTGCGCCCGGTCCTCGCCGTCGTGGGGGCGGCGCGGCTGGATGTGCTGCGCGCGCAGGCGGACGTACGGATTCTGCGGGAGGACGACGTGCCCGCGCTGGCCAGGCTCGGCGGTGTACTGAAGCCCGCGGACATCGAGGCGCTGTACGCGGCGGCGCGCGACCGCCGCACCTGGCTGCGCGTGTGATTCGGCCCTGCTAATCGTGATCCTCGGGTAGCCGCAGCCGCAGCCGCAGCACAGTGGTCACGGTGTGCCGCGTCGTGCCCTGCTCCACCTCGGCCGTCAGCCCCGGCTCCACGGCCCGGTACTCGACCTCGCCCACGCCGACCGCCATCGCCGTCCCCGTCCCGGTGCTCGTCCGGCCGGCCAGCGCGGGACGTCGGGTGGCACGGCTTGGCACCATCCGGCGCCGCCCGGCGCCATTCCACACTCCCAAGAGCACATGAGCACGCATGGCGCCACAATCACTCAGGTAGGCGCCAGTGTGTTGTCGCAGGTCAGGGTGGTTACGTCAGCTACCGACCCAGAGATGTCACCTCACGGCTTGCGCGTGGAGCCATTGTGGTGCCATGATGGCGTCATGGACCTCACTCCGTATGTCGACACCCTCCGCCGCGAACTCGCGGTGGCCGCCGAAGCCGGCGGCGACGAAGCCCGCGAGCTGGCAGAGAGGCTCACCGCTCCCCTGGAGTCGGCGACCCGGCTGACCATGCTCAATGTGCTCTCCGCCGCGACGGACGAGATCACCCGCGAACTCGCCCCCGGCTCGGTCGACGTACGGCTGCGCGGGCTCGACCCCGACTTCGTGGTGACACTGCCGCCCACCGACGGCGGCGCCCCCGCGGAGCCGGCCGCGCCCGTCGAACCGCTCAAGACCCCGGCCCCGGCCGACGGCGACGAGGGCGGCACCGCCCGCGTCAACCTGCGCCTGCCGGCCCACCTCAAGGCCCGCGCCGAGGAGGCCGCGACCCGCGAGGGCCTGTCGGTCAACGCGTGGCTGGTGCGCGCCGTGTCGGCCGCGGTCGACGGCGGCACCCGGCCGCGTACGACGGAGAAGACCCAGACCATCGGACAGAGCTTCACGGGCTGGGTGCGCTAGCCGCGCCCCCGCCCCGCACCACTTCACCCACACCACGTCCCACCAGCGGGGACGTCCTGAAGACCCAAGAGGACGGGACAGCCATGCCATCTTTCGACACTCCCGAACCGATCTCGGCCACGGCGCACGTGGAGGCCGGTTCCATCCAGTTCACCGCGGGCGACCGCCTCGACACCGTCGTCGAGGTGCGGCCCCGCGACCCGAAGCGGGACCAGGACGTACGGGCGGCCGACCAGGCCGAGGTCACGTACGCGAGCGGCGTACTGACCGTCAGGACGCCCAAGCCCAATCTGTTCGGCCGCACCGGCACCGTCGACGTGACGGTCGAACTGCCCACGGGCTCGCGCATCGACATGACCGGCGCCTGGGCCCAGGTGCTCGGCGAGGGTCGGCTCGGCGAGGTCCGCGTGAAGACCTCGTCCGGCGACGTCCGCCTCGACACGACCGGCCCGCTGCAGCTGACCGCGTCACACGGCTCGATCACCGTGGACCGGGTCGAGGGCATGGCCGAGATCACCACCAGCTCCGGCAGCCTGCGCGTCGGCCTCGTCGACGGCCCCGCCGTCCTGAAGAACTCGCACGGCACCACGACCGTCGGCGCCGCGACCGGCGAGCTGCGGGTGAGCGGCGCCAACGGCGACATCGAGATCCGGCGCGCCGAGGACTCGGTCACCGCCACCACCGCCCACGGCACCCTGCGCGTGGACGACGTGGCCCGCGGCACCGTCCAGTTGGAGACCTCCTACGGCGCCATCGAGGTCGGCGTCCGCGAGGGCACGGCCGCCTGGCTCGACGTCAGCTCGGGCTCCGGACAGGTGCGCAACACGCTCACCGCGTCCGAGCCCCCGGAGAAGACCGAGGACACCGTCAAGGTCCGCGCCCGCACCCGGCACGGCAACATCGACGTCCGCCGCGCCAAGGCCTGACCCCAGAAGAACCGGCCTCAACTCACTCACTCCCCCAGCCACTTCAGCCTTCGAATGGGAGGGCCCCATGCCTACTTCTGTCATGCCCACATCCAGACAGGGCGACGGTCGCCCGTCGCCGGCCGCCGTCTCCACCGTCGGTCTGCGCAAGTCGTACGGCGACAAGACCGTCCTCGACGGCATCGACCTGCGCATCCCGGCCGGGTCCGTGTTCGCGCTGCTCGGGCCGAACGGCGCCGGCAAGACCACCGCCGTGAAGATCCTGTCCACGCTCATCGCGGCCGACGGCGGGCAGGCCCAGGTTGCGGGCCACGACGTCGCCACGTCACCGGACGGGGTGCGTGCCGCGATCGGCGTCACCGGGCAGTTCTCCGCCGTCGACGGGCTGATCACCGGCGAGGAGAACATGCTCCTCATGGCGGACCTGCACCACCTGTCCAAGCGCGAGGGGCGGCGGGTCACCGCCGAGCTGCTGGAGCGGTTCGACCTCGTCGACGCCGCCAAGAAGCCCGCCCAGAGCTACTCCGGCGGCATGAAGCGCCGCCTCGACATCGCCATGACCCTCGTCGGCAACCCGCGGATCATCTTCCTCGACGAGCCGACCACCGGCCTCGACCCGCGCAGCCGCCACAACATGTGGCAGATCATCCGCGAGCTCGTCTCCGACGGCGTCACCGTCTTCCTCACCACCCAGTACCTGGAGGAGGCCGACGAGCTCGCCGACCGTATCGCGGTGCTGAACGACGGCAAGATCGCCGCCGAGGGGAGCGCCGACGAGCTGAAGCGGCTCATCCCCGGCGGACACGTGCGACTCCGCTTCTCCGACCCGTCCACGTACCAGAGCGCCGCCATCGCGCTGCGCGACGTCACCAGGGACGACGAGGCGCTCGCGCTGCAGATCCCCAGCAACGGCAGCCAGCGCGAGCTGCGCTCCATCCTCGACTGGCTGGACTCGGCCGGCATCGAGGCGGACGAGCTGACCGTGCACACCCCCGACCTCGACGACGTGTTCTTCGCCCTGACCGGCTCCAGCGTGCCCAGCCAGCCCAAGGAGGATGTCCGATGAGCTCCCTCTCCCTCGCCGTGCGCGACTCGTCCACGATGCTGCGGCGGAATCTGCTGCACGCGCGGCGCTACCCGTCCCTGACGCTGAATTTGCTGCTCACGCCGGTCATGCTGCTGCTGCTCTTCGTCTACATCTTCGGCGATGTGATGAGCGCCGGCATCGGGGACGGCGGGGCGGACCGGTCCGAGTACATCGCGTATCTCGTCCCGGGCATCCTGCTGCTGACCATCGGCGGCACCACGATCGGCAGCGCGGTGTCCGTCGCCACGGATATGACCGAGGGCATCGTCGCCCGCTTCCGTACGATGGCGATCCACCGCGGGTCGGTGCTCATCGGGCACGTCGTCGGCAGCGTGCTGCAGTGCGTGATGAGCGTGGTCCTCGTCGGGGCCGTCGCGGTGGCCATAGGGTTCCGGGCCACGGATGCCACCGCCCTGGAGTGGATCTTGGCGTTGGGGCTGTTGACGCTCGTCGCCCTGGCGCTCACCTGGATCGCGGTCGGGATGGGCCTGTCCAGCCCGAACGTCGAGGCGGCCAGCAACAACGCCCTGCCGCTGATGGTCCTGCCGCTCCTCTCCAGCGCCTTCGTGCCGGTCGACGCGATGCCGGGCTGGTTCCAGCCGATCGCCGAGTACCAGCCGTTCACCCCGGCCATCGAGACCCTGCGCGGGCTGCTGCTGGGCAGCGAGATCGGCCACAACGGGTGGCTGGCCGTCGTTTGGTGCCTGGGGCTGGCCGTGCTCGGCTACTTCTGGTCCAAGTCGCTGTTCAACCGCGACCCGAGGTAGCGGGAGATGGACCGGTCAGCAGCTTGAGGGCCGCGGCCCGCAGTTCGTCCCACTCCAGGGCGGCGTACTCCGACACCGCGTCGGCGTACGCCGCCCCGTCGGCGTTCTCCGCCGCCTGCCGGGCCCGCGCCGCCGCATCAGCCGGGCCAAGCGCACCGTCTCCGGCGTGCGGTTCAACCAGCCCGGCGACGTCGCCACCGTGCTGCGCGTCCTCTGCTTGGTCTTCAACGAGGGCTACTCCGGCGACGTCGACCTCGCCGCCGAGGCCATCCGGCTCACCCGGCAGCTCGCGGCCGCGATCGACCACCCCGAGGTGGCGGGGCTGCTCGCCCTCATGCTGCTCCACCACGCCCGGCGCGCCGCCCGGACCGCGCCCGACGGCAGCCTGGTGCCGCTCGCCGAGCAGGACCGCGGCCGGTGGGACACTGAGTCGATCGCCGAGGGCGTCGAGATCCTGCAGGCGGCCCTCGCCCGCGACCGGCTGGGCGAGTTCCAGGCCCAGGCCGCCGTCGCGGCACTCCACGCTGACGCGCCCACCGCCGAGGAGACTGACTGGGTGCAGATCGTCGAGTGGTACGACGAGCTCGCGCGCCTGACCGACAGCCCGGTCGTCCGGCTCAACCGCGCGGTGGCCGTCGGCGAGGCCGACGGACCGCGCGCCGGCCTGGCGGCGCTCGTGGCGCTGGACGACTCACTGCCCCGCCACGCCGCGGTGGCGGCGTACCTCCACGAGCGCGACGGCGACCTGGCGACGGCGGCACGGCTGTACGCCGAGGCGGCCCAAAAGGCACCCAACCTCGCCGAGCGCGACCACCTGACGCGCCAGGCCGCCCGGCTCAACGCCCGCCGGTGTCGCTGACGGGTCGCGCTCGGATTTTCCCGCGGCACTTGGCGCGGCCCGTGGCCAGAGCGGTCGCCTCAAAGTGAGTAGGCGGGTCGAGACCAGCTGCACGACGCGTTGCCGGCGGGGAGCTTAGCGGCGACGACATGCGCGCTGGAGGCGTGGTGTCTCAATAGACCCGCCCGCTGAAGTGCCCGGTGAAGGTGACCCATCTGCGACGGTTCGGCTGCCTGAAAAGCGGCTCACCCAGGCTCATCTACGAGGGTGAGCCGGGGGCTGAGTTGGAATGTGTGGCGTTCTTCGCCGAAGGAGTGACTGCGCAGCGGCTGGAACGGGATCTGGGCCAGTTTGCGCCGCAGGCGGGCTGTGCGGGAGTCCGTGTGAACTCTTCTCTCGTCCCTCGCAACGTTCCGCCATTCGTGAAGGTCGACGAAGCCGATGCTCACCCATCGGGCCGTACGCGTACGAAACGGGCGGTCTCGTGGCGTCCGGCCGCCTGGCGCAGTTCAACGAGGAGAGGCTCGGTGAGTATCCGCACGGGCCCGTGGTCCGGGTGGTCCGTCAGCTCTCCCAAGCGACCGCGTACCAGCTCGCCAACCTGCCGTGACTGCATCGGGGTCAAGCGAGGCGACGTCTTCACGGTTCGATCATCGGGAAGCTGGACAAGAAGTGCCCGCGGTCGCTCCACCGGGCCGAAAACGCCGAGTAGCGCGCCGTCCCGCGTATCGGAATGCCGGATCTTCCTCCAGGCCCAGGTTCCTCCTGCCCGATAGGGCGAGTTCAGTGCTTTCGCTACGATCCCTTCGACGCCCACGGCTCTCATGTCGCGAAACCAGGCGTGGGCTGTTTCCTCGTCCAGCGTTGCCAGCACACGCTGAAGGGGTGGGTCGACGTCCCGCAGCGCCGCTCCGAGCAGCTCCCACCGGTCCCTCAGGGGCAGGGCCCTGACGTCCCGGCCCGGGACAGCGAGGATGTCGAACGCGATGTAGGACACCGGGACTCCCAACCGCTCGCGATCACTGTGGGACCGGAGCAGGTCGGTGAAGCTCAATTGCCCCTCGCGGTAGGCGCACAATTCACCGTCCAACACGATTCCGGGTGGCAAGTGATCTCGCAGGTATGCGGCAATCTCGGGGAATTCTCTGGAGAGGTCCCTTCGTGAGCGTGACTGCAACAAGACCCTTCCGCCATCGAGGATGAAGGCGAGGGCCCGGAATCCATCGAGCTTGAGGGAGTACTGAAAGCCCCCAGGTGTGCTGCCATGCTCGGGGATCTCGTCCGCCGGCCGGGGGCGCATGACGTCGACTGGTGGTCGAAGGGCTACTCTCGGCGAGCTCTGATCCATGCAGCCAGGTTCAACCCGCGTGACCCTCAGGGTAGGGAGAGGCTCGCTGTCCTCGTTGGCCTGTCACTGGGACAGCCTCAACAGTCACGTGAGCCTCATTCGCGGGCGGCGTGTGCGCGGTCGAGGGGGATGACGACGGCTGATCGCTTGGCGAGCTGTTCGCGAAGGACGGCGTTCTCCGCCAGCAGAGCCGTGATCACCGTGGCCGCCGCGTCGACCTGGTCCTGGAGCTGACGACACTCCTGGCGGCTCGTACGGAGCTTGCGGCGGGCCTCAGGTAACGCCGCTCTCAGGAACAGTGGAACTGGAGCAATGCCGGCCCGCTCGGCCAACGGCCGGTTCAGCTCCAGCAGTGCGTGGATGATCTCCGCGGCATCCAGCTTCGGTTTGCTTGGATGCAGGACAGACGAGCAGGATCGGCGTACCCGCAGGAATGCGACGCCGCTCGAAGAGAGACCACGGCCGCGCGGCAGGACGCTCACCGATTCGGCGAGTGCGACCTTCAGGGGCGGCCTGGGGGCGTTCATGGCAGCGGCCCGGCCGGCAGCGGCCCGGCCGGCAGCCGCCCGGCCCGGTTGGGATTGATGAGCGGGCCGAGCAGATCCCCGTGCCGGTCGAGCCGTGGCGCGATGTCGCCGATCCGGAAGACGAGGTTCTGGTGCGCCTCGATCTCCTCCCAGGTGACGGGCGTCGAGACGGTCGGCTCGGTGCGGGCGCGCAGGGTGTAGGGGGCGGCGGTGGTCTTCGCGGCGGCGTTCTGACTGTGGTCGACGAAGACCTTGCCCGGCCGCAGAGAGCGCTTCATCCGGTGCAGGATCAGGCCGGGCAGCGCGGCGTCGCCCTCGACGGCGAGGCTCTTGGCGTACGCCGACACCTTCTCGGAGGGGGTCGGCTCCACCGGGACGAGGACATGCAGCCCCTTGGAGCCCGAGGTCTTGGCATACGCGTGCAGTCCGTCGGCCGCGAGCCGCTCGCGCAGCCAGAGCGCGACGGAACAGCACTCGACGATCGTCGCGGGGGCGCCCGGATCGAGGTCGAAGACCATGCGGTCGGCCACCGCCGGTGCGTCCGCCTGCCACTGCGGCGTATGGAACTCCACGACCAGATTCGCCGCCCACATCAGCGACGCGAGGTCCTGTACGACGACCTGCCGGGCGTTCTTGTCCTCCGAACGGGGGACGGCGACGGTCCGGACCCAGCCGGGCGTTCCCGGCGGCGGGTTCTTGGTGAAGAACAGCTGGCCGTCGGGCCCGTCCGGGTACCGCAGGAAGGACAGCGGACGGTTGTGGAGATGGGCGAGGATCGCATCGGCCGTGGTGGCGTAGTAGTGCAGGATCTCGCCCTTGGTGGTCCCGGTGGCGGGGTAGATGACCTTCTCCAGATTGCTGAGCGCCAGGCGCCGCCCCTCCACCTTTGTGATCGGCGTCATACGATGAGAATCCCACGAATCTCGGAATTTCGGATGAAAGGGAGGAAACGTGCGATCCATATGGAACGGCGCGATCTCCTTCGGTCTGGTCAGCATTCCGATCAAGCTGGTGAACGCCACCGAGAACCACTCGATCTCCTTCCGGCAGATCCACACCGTCGACGGTGGCCGGATCCGCTACCGCAAGGTCTGCGAGCTGGAGGACAAGGAAGTGTCGGCCTCCGAGATCGGCAAGGGGTACGAGGACGCGGACGGATCGATCATCCCGATCACCGATGAGGATCTCGCGGCCCTGCCGCTGCCCACGGCGAAGACGATCGAGATCGTCGCGTTCGTGCCGGCGGAGCGGATCGATCCCCTTCAGATGGACGCGGCGTACTACCTGTCCCCCAACGGCGTCCCGGCCGCCAAGCCGTACACGCTGCTGCGCGAGGCGCTCAAGCGGAGCCAGAAGGTCGCCGTCGCCAAGTTCGCGCTGCGCGGCCGGGAGCGCCTCGGCATGCTGCGCGTCGTCGAGGATGTGGTCGCCATGCACGGGCTGCTGTGGCCGGACGAGATCCGCTCGCCGCGGGAGGCGGCCCCGGACACCGAGGTGACGGTCCGGGAGGCGGAACTCGACCTGGCCGACGCTCTGATGGACACGCTCGGCGAGGTCGACCTGAATTCGCTGCACGACGACTACCGGGCGGCGGTGGAGGCGATGATCGCCGCGAAGGTGGAGGGCCGCGAGGTGGCTCCCGAGACCACGCCGGCGGAGCGCGCGGGCGGCAAGGTCATCGACCTGATGGCCGCGCTGGAGAAGAGCGTTCAGGCGGCGAAGGAGGCGCGCGGGGAGGAGGGCGAGGAGGTCGCCGAGGTCACCTCGATCAAGGGGCGCAAGCGGGCGGCGGCTTCGCCGAAATCGACGGGCGGTGAAGGTACGGGCGCGAAGCAGTCCACCGCGCAGACGGCGAAGAAGACGGCGGCGAGCGCGAAGAAGACGACGGCGAGCAAGTCGTCGACGAGCAGGTCCACGGCCACGAAGTCAACGGCCACGAAGTCCACCGCGGCGAAGAAGACCACGAAGAAGGCCGCGGCCAAGAAGGCGACCCCGAAGAAGCGCGCCTCCGCGTGAGGGCGAGCTGCCCGCCTGCGCGCCGCGGACAGCTCGCGCCTCGCGCCTCGCCCCTCGCGCCTCGGGCTGAGGCGGCCTCCAGCGGCCCCACCGGCGCCTGACCGGACGCCGTCGCTGCGACTCGTCACCAGCGCGGATGGACGAAACGGCCGCCCAGTAGAGTGCGCCTTCGTTCCTTTCTCCGTTCCCGAGGTGTCCGACCGTGAGTTCCGCGTCCCCCAGCACACCGGCCGTGACCGTCGTAGGGATCGGAGCAGACGGCTGGGACGGAATTCCCGCCGCCTCGCAGCAGGCGCTCCTCGACGCCGAGGTCCTCGTCGGGGGGCCGCGCCAGCTGGAGTTGCTGCCGCCCGCCTGCGCGGGTGAGCGGGTGGCCTGGCCGTCCCCGCTGCGGCCCGCGGTGCCCGGGCTGCTCGCGGCCCACGCCGGGCGCCAAGTCGCCGTGCTGGCCAGCGGCGATCCCATGTTCTACGGGATCGGGCGGGCGCTCACCGAAGTGCTGGGCGCCGGTGTGCCGCGAGTACTGCCGCACCCGTCCTCGGTGTCGTACGCCTGCGCGCGCCTGGGCTGGCCGCTGGAGGACACCGAGGTCGTGACGCTCGTCGGCAGGCCCACCGCGCGGCTCGGCGCAGCGCTGCACGACGGGCGGCGGCTGCTTGTCCTCAGCGCCGGGGGCGCGACGCCCGCCGACGTCGCGGCCTTCCTGCGCGGGTACGGGTTCGGACCCAGCCGGATACGAGTGCTGGAACAGCTGGGCGGGGAGCGCGAACAGCGGGCGGAAGGGACGGCCGACGCGTGGGACCTGCCGCCCGGCGATCCGCTGAACGTCATCGCCATCGACTGCCGCCGCGCCCTGGGCGCTCTGCGCCTCGGCGCCGTACCGGGGCTGCCGGACGTGGCGTACGAACACGACGGGCAGCTCACCAAGCGCCATGTGCGGGCCGCCACGCTCGGCGTGCTCGCCCCCGCACCCGGCGAACTGCTGTGGGACATCGGCGGCGGGTCAGGCTCCGTCGCCGTCGAGTGGATGCGTACGCACCCCTCCTGCCGGGCCGTCACGGTCGAGCGTGACCCGGCCCGGGCCGAGCGCATCTCCCACAACGCGGACCGGCTCGGGGTGCCGGGGCTGCGGGTCGTCACCGGCACCGCGCCCGAGGCGCTCGCCGGACTGGCCACGCCGGACGCGGTGTTCGTCGGTGGCGGGCTGACCGCGCCGGGACTGCTCGAAGCGTGCTGGGAGGCGCTGCCTTGGGGCGGGCGGCTGGTCGCCAACACCGTGACGCTGGAGTCCGAGGCGCTGCTGGCCGACTGGTACCGGCGCCGGGGCGGCGAGTTGGTACGGCTCGCGATGGCGCACGCCGTGCCGGTGGGGGGCTTCACCGGCTGGCGGCAGGCCATGCCCGTGACGCAGTGGGCTGTCACCAAGTCGGGAGACGAACGATGACCGGCGCCCGATGCACGTACTGATACTCGGTGGGACCACGGAGGCCCGCCGCCTCGCCGAGTCCCTGCATCCAGCCGCGCGGGTCACCACCTCGCTCGCCGGACGCGTCGCCGGCCCCAGGCTGCCCGCGGGCGAAGTCCGCATCGGCGGGTTCGGCGGGGCCGAGGGCCTGGCGCAGTGGCTGCGGGCACACCGGGTGGACGCGCTCGTCGACGCCACCCATCCCTTCGCGGGGACGATCAGCTTCAACGCGGCGTCGGCCGCCGGCACGGCCCATCTTCCCCTGCTGGCCCTGCGCAGGCCCGGCTGGGTGGCGGGCGAGGGCGACGACTGGCGCATCGTCGGCTCCCTGGAACAGGCCGCCGGGATGCTTCCCGCTCTCGGCCGGCGGGTCTTCCTTACCACCGGCCGGATGGGCCTCGCCGCCTTCGCGGGCCTCGACGAACTCTGGTTCCTCATGCGGTCGGTGGACGCCCCACAGCCGCCGCTGCCGTCCCGGACGGAGGTGCTGCTGGACCGGGGCCCCTTCACGCTCGACAGCGAGCGTGAACTGCTGCGCCGCCACCGCATCGACGTCCTGGTCACCAAGGACAGCGGCGGGGCCGCCACTGCCGCCAAGCTCACCGCCGCCCGCGAGGCCGGACTGCCGGTGGTGGTGGTCCGGCGACCGCCGGTCCCGGACGGTGTCCCGGTGGCGCTCACCGTGGACGAGGCGGCTGCCTGGCTGCGTCAGTTCTCCGGATAACGGCGACGCCCAGGCCCGCTCTCTCTTCCTCTCACTCTTCCTCGCTCGCAAGAGCGTTGACCGCGGCCGCGGCCATGGCGCTGCCGCCCCGGCGTCCGCGCACCACCAAGTGATCAAGGCCCGAGGGGTGTTCGGCAAGCGCGTCCTTGGACTCGGCCGCCCCGACGAAGCCGACCGGCACTCCGATGACCGCCGCCGGACGCGGGGCGCCCTCCTCGATCATCTCCAGCAGTCGGAAGAGAGCCGTGGGCGCGTTGCCGACGGCCACCACCGCGCCCTCCATGCGGTCGCGCCACAGCTCCAGGGCGGCGGCGCTACGAGTGGTGCCGAGCTCGGCCGCGAGGCCCGGGACCGACGGGTCGGACAGCGTGCACACCACGTCGTTGTCCGCGGGCAGCCGCTTGCGGGTCACCCCACTGGCGACCATGGAGACATCGCACAGGACGGGCGCGCCGGCGCGCAGCGCCGCGCGGGCGCGGGCCACCACGTCCGGGGTGAACGAGAGGTCGCGTACCAGGTCGACCATGCCGCAGGCGTGAATCATCCGGACCGCGACCCGGCTGACATCGGCGGGCAGCCCCGCGAGATCCGCTTCCGCGCGGATGGTGGCAAAGGACTGGCGGTAGATCGCCGCGCCGTCCTTCTCGTACTCGAACACTGTGCTCTCGCTCATCTCGTCAACGCGTCACGGCCGGCGCGGCCGGCATGGCGGCGAGCATACGCGGCCCGGCACCCCGCAACTCCCCCCGCTGACTTCTCGTAGAGGCCGCCGCAGCGGACGCACGCGCCGCACTGTGCACCCTGTTGCTCGCGGTCCTACTGCTCTGCCAGGCGGCCGTATCCGCCGCCGGAGGAGTGGAGGCTGGAGGGACTTCCCGAGAGGCCGACTCCTTCCTGAGTCGCCCGGCGAACCCGAGTCGCCAGGTCAACCCGAGCTGCCCAACGAACACAGCCTGCACGGCTCTTACGCCGACTTGTCCCGGGACGATCCGGATCCCCTGGACAAGCCGCCCCCCTACCGCAACGGCGGTCGGCCCAACAGGCCGCTGACCGCCCACGCCCCGCCCACAGGCGATCGTCCCTCCTCCACCCGACGAAGGAGCCCCCCGCGTCCTGATGCCCACGGCCTGACCCGCCCCAGTACGGCCCGGCCCGTACGGCGCCCTGACCAATCCGCCGTACGGCCCGGGCCCGAGCCACAAGTAGGCGTCGCTCCGATCGGGATCGGTGGGATGCGAACGGACGAGCAGGGCGTGCCGGCCTACGAAACCGGAGCGTGCACAGCGACGACGTGCCCCTGCGCATCGACGGTCAGGGCGACCCGCTCGACCCGGTTCGTCGCCATGCGAATGACCCACACTATGGCCCACAGAAAGCAGGTCACGAGGCTGAGGACGGCGTGCAGCACATGGTTCACCGGCTGACCACGGACCAGCACCGCCTGGGTCTCCGAGCGGGATTCCACGCGCCATCCGCTCGCGATCCGCTGGCTCACCGCCCAGTCGAGGATGAGGCGTCGCTGCGCCTCATCAGGCATGCTCCCTCCGGGGCCGAAGTAGCCCGGTGGCGGCTGGAGTGGTTCCCCCCACCCGGCTGTCACCTTGCGGAGCTTCATGAGCTCACCTCCAGATGTGGGGCCCTCCGCCTCGCCATTCGATGAGCGCGGACGTTTCCATCGCGGTCTCGTCGATGTCCTCCAGCCGCGCGTCGCAGGAACCCGGTCACGTCGCGCAGGCTGTGGGCCAGGCCGAGGATCTCGCCATCCACCCGCACGCGTCGTTCGCCCGCCGGCGACGGCGGGTAGATCACTGGTGGAGGTGCGGCCATGTGTCCAGGGTGCGTCGCGTGGCCGGTCACAGCACGCCGAGATCGGTTTCAGGGCGGCAGTACGGGCACGGCGGATGCCGTCCTCCATGACTACGGAGCGTAGTGGACCAGGAATAGCCCACGGGGCCACGACTGCCGCCCTCGAGGGTGTCAGATCTTGATGAGGGTGATGCGGTCGCGGCACAGGGCGGTGAGGTCCTCGGCGTCGGAGGTGAGCGCGGTCACGGGTCCGGCGGCTGCGAGGGCTGTGGCGCAGAGCATGGCGTCGATGGCGTACTTGTGTCCATGCAGGCCGGCGTCGGCGAGGAGAGCCGCGGCGTGCTGGGCGATGGGTTCCGTGACCGGCTCGACGACGATCCGGGAGAGGGTCCATTCGAGGGCCGGGCGTTTGATCCTTGGGCGGACCACTGCGACGAGGGTGGCCGCGCTGATGATCACACGCATGTCGTCCGCCCGGGCCAGGGCGAGCCATCCGGTGACGTCGCGATCGCGTAGCACAGCCTTCGCCAGCCCTTCGCTGTCGAGGACCAGGGTGCCGCCCGGTACTGCGGGAGATCGCGTCACGCGGTGTCCGCTCCACCGGACCGCTGCTGCTCGCGGGCGCGCTGGAGCTGCTCGCGCTTGGCCTGGATCTCTTCCTCGGTGATCGGTCCGTGTTCGGCCTCGGCGACTGCGATGAGCTCGTTCAGGTTGTCCCGCTCGATCTGGCGGGCGACGGCCGCGGCAACGTACGCGGACAGACCGGAGGGGCCGCTGCGGGCTCGGGCGGCCTCGGCGATGTCGCGGGGCATAGTGATCGAGGGGTTCGGGTCGGCGACGCGTCCACCGACCTCAGCCGCTCCCGCCGGTGGACACCGTGACCGTGATCTTGTCGCCCTCCGGGTCGAAGTCGCTGCCGGACGCGGGGTTCGTGGACAACACCGTGCCCTTGCTGTGAAGTTGCTCGTTCCGGTCTAGGATCTGGTAGTCCCAGCCCGCTGTCTTCATGCAGGTCTCCACCGAGTTGATGTCCTTCAGGGTGAAGTCGGGGAAGATGTCCGTGTCCTCGTTCGCGCCGGTCGTATTGGTGCACGTCGATGTGCGGACGGTGCGGCCGGGGTCTGTCTGGCCGGTGGACGGGGAGGGCCCCGTGGCCGTTTTGGACGCGGCCGGACCCGAGCCGGTCGCGGGAGGGGCCGCAGCGGACGGACCCGAAGCGGACGCGGTCGAGGCGCCGGTACGTCCGGCCTCGTCGGCGCCGGCTTTGTTGGCGTTGCTTGCCGTGTTCATGGCGATAACGGCCAGCAGGGCGATGGCTGCCGCGGCGGCGGCCGCCGATCCGATCGGGAGGGCCCGCCTTCTCAGCCCACCGCCGCTCTGACGAGCGACGGGCGTCAGAGGCATCGTGTACCGCCGGGTGCCGGTCGGCGGGGCCGACCGCCCATGGTCGGCGGACGGGTTGTCCGGCGCGGGCGGGTCCGGCGCCCCGTTGTCGACCGGCACGAGGGCCGCGGAATCGCCCTCTTCACCGTCGGCTCGCTTGCCCGGCGCCTCGCCGGTGATCAGCGGCGTCGTCACGCCACCGAACTCGTCGGCCGCGATCCGTTCCGTCTCCTCCCGCATCGCGTCCGCCGTCGGGAAGCGCTCCGCGGGATCTTTCGACAGCGACCGCGCGACCAGCGAGTCCAGTGCCGACGGCACCGCCTGGTTGAACTCCGAGGGCGCAGGGGGGATTTCCTGGACGTGCTGGTACACGACCGCCAGTGCCGAATCCGCGGTGAACGGCGGCACCCCGGCCAGCAACTCGAAGAGCGTGCAGCCCACCGAATAGAGATCGGACCGCTCATCGGCGCCCTGTCCCAGCGCCTGTTCCGGTGCGAGGTACTGGGGAGTACCGACGACCGCGCCGGTCCGTGTCACCGAGGTGGCGTCGGACTGGACGGCCCGAGCGATGCCGAAGTCCATCACCTTCACCACGCCGCGGTTGGTCAGCATGATGTTGCTCGGCTTGATGTCCCGGTGCACCAGGCCCATGCTGTGGCTCTCGGCGAGCGCGGCCAGCACGGCGCTGGTGATCTTCAGTGCCTTCTCGGCCGGCATCGCGCCGAACCGGGCCTGATCCTCTTTGAGTACCGACCGCAGGGGCTTGCCCTCCACGTACTCCATCACGATGTACGGCACCACCGCACCGTCGATCGTGTCCTCGCCGGAGTCATGGACGGACACGATGTTCACGTGGTTCAGCTTGGCCACGGCCCGCGCCTCGCGGCGGAACCGCTCGCGGAACATCGGCTCCCTGCTGAGGTCGGAGTGCAGCGCCTTGACCGCTACCAGCCGTTCGAGCACTGTGTCGTGCGCCAGATATACCGACGCCATGCCGCCCTGGCCGAGCAGCCCGCGCAGTATGTAGCGCCCGGCTCCCACGGACTGCTCCACGTCCGTGCTTCCCGTGTCATCCCCGCTCATCAGTACCGTTCCCCTTTGCGCACCGCGTACAGCACCGGCTGATCGATCATCTCAGAACTGTAATTCTGCCAGTTGAAGCTTTCTCCTGATCAAGTCGGGGCAGAAAGGACGCGTCAGGCTCCGGTCACCAGCGGGACCAGGGCTACCAGTACCCGTGCAACGTCGGCCCGAGCAAGGACGGCCGGATGGCGCAGGTCTACGTGGACCGCCTGGCCGAGGTTGGCCAGGCGCTGGGCAACCCGTAACAGCCGGCGGCGGCGTCCGGTTTCAGCACAGCAGGAACTGGACGCCGCCGATCACGCCGCGGCCGGTTCATCCCTCATCAGCCCCTTCGCCGTTGGCGTGCGGCCAGCGGCCGGGCCGGAGCGGGACGAAGGCAGGAGCGCTTCCCGACGGCATGCCAGTCGGCGTCGAGCTGCTCGGACTGCCCTTCACCGAGCCCACCCCGCTCGCCATGGGCTACGACCACGCCCGCCACTTTAACTCGCGCTTAATCCGGCCGTGATGACCAACGAATGTTCCCTTTCTACGGTCACACAATGCCGATCGCCGATACACGAAGCGCTCGGACCGCGATCCGCGTCCGCACCCAGAAGAGAACAGGAACGTGATCGTGAAGACAACCTGATCACCGCCACGATCGCCCCCACCCAGTCCAGCGCCGCCGGCCCGAGGCCGAAGCCCCGGCCCAGTCTCTCCGAGGATGTCGTCAATCTCAGCGTCAATGAATCCGTCAGCTCCTGGAACGCAAACGAGGTGACCTCGGTCCAGTTGGTTCAGGAGTACCTGCGCCGGATCGACGTCCCCGACGACGTGGCGGTCGTCGGGAATGGCAACACTCACGCTGGCGGGCTTACTCACCCGTCGCTGTCCACCGTCGAGGTCTTCCGAGCCGAACTGAGACGGCTGGGCGCACGGCTGTTGCTTGAACGGCTCGCCGGCAGCCGTGTGAACCAGCGCATCCTCGTGGGCCCAAGTCTTTGGTATGGGCGTCGTCGCCGGCGATGGGTGACGGCATCACGAAGAGTCGCCAGATTGCTACGACCGGCGACGGCAGCTAGCTGCTGCCGGAAGGCCTCGCACAGGAACCAAACCGTCCCCGACGTCCTGAAAGGACACTCAATGGCAAGGAACCTGACCCGCCGTACACTGCTCGCCAGTACTGGCATCGCCGGCGCCGCCGCGGCGACCACGCTGGCCGGGGCTCCGGCGGCCGCCGCGAAAAGCCCCAGGAAGCTCGCCGGTCCCGCTGCCCGGCGGCTGGAACTCTACGGGCTGCTCGGCAACCTGCCGTCACGCAGACGGCCGATCAGCGGCAAGAAGCGCAGCGAAACAGAGCGCGACGGCTACATCCTGGAAACGTGGGACCTCGACCTCAACGGTATCGAGAACGTGCCTGCCTATCTCGCTCGTCCAAAGGTGAGCCACGGCCGTGCCCCCGGAATTCTCTTCAACCACTCGCACGGCGGGGGTTACAAGATCGGGAAGGAGGAGTTCGTCAACGGTCGCAGCTACTTGCAGCCCGTGCCGTACGCCAAGGAGTTGACAGATCTGGGGTACGTCGCGCTCTGCATCGACACCTGGGTGTTCGGCGAGCGGAGCCACACGTCGGAGAACGACATGTTCAAGGCGATGCTGTGGGAGGGGCAGGTGCTGTGGGGAATGATGGTCTACGACAGCATCCGTGCGCTCGACTTCCTGGCTGCCAGACGCGATGTGGACCCCGATCGCCTCGGCACTCTCGGGATCTCGATGGGCAGCACGGCGGCCTGGTATCTGGCCGCGCTTGACGAGCGCGTGAAGGTCACGGTCGACATCTGTTGCCTCACGGATGCCCACACCTTGCTGGCGCAGAAGAACCTTTCACTGCACGGCCTGTACTACTACGTGCCCGACCTGCTCAACCACTTCACGACCGCGCAGATCAACTCGCTTATCGCGCCGCGTGCGCACCTCGGCCTCGCCGGTCGGCTCGACCCGCTGACGCCCGCCGAAGGGCTGGACAAGATCGAGCGGGAACTCGACGAGGTGTACGCACGCCTCGGACATCCTGAGCGCTGGAAACTGCTGCGTTACGACGTCGCTCACCAGGAGACGGCCGAGGGACGGCAGGAAATCATCAAGTGGCTCAAGCGTTTCCTCTGATCTGAAGACTCGCACGCCACTCACGCGCAATCAGTGATGGCGAACGACAAAGAGCCGGACCCAGTGGGACTGGGTCCGGCTCTTGATGTCTGGCACTTTCGCAGGTCAGCGGGTTGATCACGCTGGTCCGTTGGCCGACTTTTTCCTAGCCTTCGTCAGCATCGCTTGCACCCTGATCTGCTACCCGCAGACTTGCCAAGTGAGATGGCTTCGAAGACCGGGGCGCGTGAGCGCCGTCTGACGAGCGTGGGTCGTTGACGGGATTGGTGAGGGCGAGCCGTATAGGGTCTTGGCAACCGTCCTTCTCGGCGAGGCCCGCGCGCCCCGAATCAGATGGACTTCCTCCCGGCAGGCCGTAAGCGCAGCCTTGACCGATCATCAGGAGTGCTGCCGTGCGCCCCATGGAGACATCATCTGCGCCCGGCAGCCTCGGTTGGAACCGTGAGACAGCGATGCTGGCGCTCCTGTCCTTCGCCATGCTGATCGTTTCGCTCGACCAGTACATCGTGGTCGTGGCACTCCCCGACATCGCACGCGACCTTGGCTATTCCGCGCAGACGCTCCAGTCGGTCATCAGCGCTTATGCAGTAGCCTCGGCCGGCTTCCTACTGTTCGGCGGGCGTGCCGCCGACCTGCTCGGACGACGCCGCATCCTGGCCACCGGCCTCGCACTCTATGCCGGGGCAGCGTTCGCGGGAGGACTGGCGACCGGCCCCGGAATGCTCCTCGCCGCCCGCGCATTCCAAGGTCTCGGCGGAGCCCTCGTCTTCCCCACCACCCTGGCGCTCATCAGCACCACCTTCGTCGAAGGCCGCGCCCGCAACCGCGCATTGGGAATCTGGGGAGGGGCAGGCGCGGCAGGACTCGTCATCGGTGTGCTGCTCGGCGGTCTTCTGACGCAGGCGTTCGGCTGGGAAGCGGTCTTCCTCGTCAACGTCGCCCTGGCCGGCCCTGCGCTGCTGCTTGCTTTCGTATTGATCCCCCGGGACGGTGAACGCGAAAAAGGCCGCAAGTTCGACCTACCCGGTGCGCTCAGCGTCACTCTCGGTATCACACTCATCGTGTTCGCCCTCGTGCAAGGCCCCGGATTGGGCTGGCTTTCGCCGGGCATCCTGGTTGGCGCAACGGCGGGCCTACTGCTGATCGGAGCTTTCGTCATCATCGAGCGGCGCAGCTACGACCCGCTCATGCCACCCCGGCTGCTCTCCAACCCCAACCTGATCACCGGCGTCGTCATCGCGTTCATGTTCATGGCGACCTTCGGCTCCGTGCTCTACTTCCTGTCCATTTACTTCCAGGACATTCTGGGCTACGACGCTTTGCAGACCGGCGCCGGCTTCCTCATCCCCACGGCAGTGGTGGTGGCCGGTTCGACAACCGCAGGCCAGCTCGTGACGCGGTTCGGTCTCAGGCGCACGTTGGCCGCAGCCCTCGCCGTCGGTGCGCTCGGTGCGGTCGCACTCGGCCTTGCGATCTCGCCGAACGGCACATACATCGAACTCGTCCCCGGCCTCGTGGTGCTCAGCATCGGCGACGGGGTGGTCTTCACCACCATGTTCATCGCCGCCGCCACCGGAATCTCCGACCGACAACAAGGCATCGCCTCCGGCATTGCCGCCACCGGCTCAGGCGCGGGCGCAGCTGTCGGCCTCGCCATCCTCGTCCTGGTAGCGACTGCCGGCCTCGATGGCCTCTCCGGTGAACAGCTTCGAATTGCCACCGCCGACGGGATCAGCACCACCCTCTTCGTCGTGGCAGGCGGAATCGTGCTGACCTTCCTCGTCGCCTTGAGCCGGTGCCCGACACCGCCCGAACCGGAACCCGCCCCCGTGCCATACCAGACCCGTCGCTGCTGACAGCGTCCAGGACCTGCCTGGACGAGGAAAGCGGCTCGCAGCGACTCCGATAGTCGGTCGCTGCGAACAGCTGCCTGAGTCGCGAAGAACTGGGTCCGCCGGGGACCGAGCCGGCAACAGCGACAACTGACGGCCAACAGCCGTGACCTGCGACTAAGTTGCCGATCAACCCGCTGACGAGCGGCTGAGCTGTCGCAGGTTGTCAGCATTGGTCACCACTGAGCGCCCTCCTACGGCCCCACCACGGCCTGGGAGGGCGCTTTGCTGTGATGCTGGCCAGGCAGCCGACCGGCCGCACACACGTTCGTGAGACGGCCCGGCAAAAGACCGTCCCACCCCCATTCCAGCCCGCTACACGAATGGCAGTGGATGAGACTACGGTGCTCGTCCTTGGACGGAGAAATCCGCAGAGAAGGTTGTTGCTGAGTCCGGCATGGGCTTGCACTGGCCCGCGCGCGCTGGACGGTTGAAACGGAGAGCGTCAGTAACCGTCCGCATCGGGACTCACGAAGTCCGCGCCAGAGCCAGAATCAGCGAGCCGCAACAGTGCGGTCGCCGGGCCACCAGCGCAGGACGCCTGGTTCAGCGGCTCCCATGAACCCGCGGCGCGCGCCGGTCCGTAGCCAGGCGATGCCTTCGTTACCGCTTTGCGTGCCATCGGGATTCCAGAATCCGTAGGCGACTGGCGGTTGGGCGGCGAGTGCTTGGATGAGTGCGTCTCCGGTCAGGGTGTGGTGCGCCTCGTAGCGGATCCACTGGGTGCCTGTGCTGACGAGCAGTGAGCCACGGTCGAGGTCGGCGGCGCTGGGGTGCCAGGCGACACCGGCTGGTGGTTGCAGCTGGGCGACCGGCACCGCGTCGACCGTTACCCCGAGTTGCTGCGGCAGCCGGAGCACCTGGCCGACGGCGAGCCCGGTGCCGTCAGGTATGCCCTTGATGATCAGGTAGAGCGACCCGTCGAGGGCGAGCAGCGACTCGCAGTTGGCCTGTGGAGCGCTGTGGTCGGGGTTTGTCCAGTACGTCAGAAGGCCGTCCAGGGTCACATCGGGGTCGGTGTAGGGATTTGGTTCCGAGCACCGCCACAGCCGCCCGGGATGGCGACCGTAGTTGTTGTTGCCAATGTCCCCGCACCACAGGGTGTCGGGTGCGTTGCCCATGGAAGGGACGAGTGCGATGTCCTCGGACACCATCCGTGGCACGCTGCCGTCCAGGTCGTGCATCGGGACGTAGCGCAGGTAGCCGTCGCAGTAGGTGGACGGTACATCGGCGGGCCAGCGCCGCAGTTGTCCGGTTCCTGGATTGAAACTGATCGCGTACAGGGCGTTGCGGTACCGCGATCGGACCGGTTCGGGTTGGTCGAACGGGTAGCCGTCGCGGATGATCCACAGGACGCCGGGATAGCGTCGGCTGGCGACGATGCCGCTTGCCTCGACCAGGTTGGGGCCCTGGTAGGAGCCGTTGACGACCTCGGGGAAGTCGGCGCCCCCAAAGACGATGGGTAGTTTGACGATTTCATCGCGGATGGGATCGGTGGCCGGCGTCGACGTCGCGGAGTCAGTAGCGGCCCAGGCGGGAAGGGCCGCCAGCGGGGTCGCTGCGGCTGCCGCTGTGACGCCGAGCATGCGCAGAAGGGTACGGCGGGTGGTCTGTCGATCGGAGGACATGACAAGACTCCTAGAGCCGGCTGATCATGGCGAGTTCTAGGGTTCGGATCATAAGTGGCCATGCCCCGGCTGCCGGACGGCGGAGGAACGAATGGCTCGTGACAAGACGTCAGCCATTGGGCGGTTCCGCCGCAGCCCGGCAACGGCGGCACCCTGCCGAACGGGGTGACATGGGGCCGCACCGGCAACGCCAGCACCCTGTTCGGCACACGCCTGTGGCGGCTGACTGCCCGAGCACCTGGACTGCGAGTCGGTCGACGTCCAGTTCGAGGGGGCGTTCGCGGGGCCCGGCACTGCGTGCCTCGACCTCCCTGGCTGACCCCTGCATCTGGCACGGCTGTGGCACGCGGCTGCGGTGACGGTTGCTGCGGTTGCTGTATCGGGCGCGGGGGCCTACCCGGCTCGGTCAAGCATCAAGTCGCTGCGGGTGGGTTCGGCTCGCCACATGGCTGCCAGCTGGGGGTAGGACTCGATGAAGCGGCGTATCTCTCCGAGTGCGGCAGTCCTGGGGGCGCCGATCTCGTCGTAGTCGAACCCGGTGTCCTGAGAGCCGATGCTGTCGAGATCAGCCCATGCCGGGTCCTCTTTGAAGATGAGTTGCAGCTCCACCTTCCAGTACTCCGGCTGCCAGTAGGGATCGGCACGGTCGCCGGCGTCGTTGACCGCGAGCAGTCGCCCGAAAGACAGCGCAGGCTGGTCGTCGTTCCAGTCCCACCTGCCCCATTCGGCGATGAAGCCGTCGCCGTCGTTCTCGGGCCGCTCGATCCCTTCGATCTCGATCTGGAGAAACTCGCCGAAGGCATCCCATGCGGCGTCGACGTTGCGTACGGCGTCGGGCTCGACCCCACGGTGTCTCAGTGTCTGGGCGAACGCTTCGGCGCTGGATCTCCAGGGAATGGGCACCCTGGATATTACCGCGGTGACCCTCGTGGCCTCGGTGCCCCATCCCGGAGGCTCGGGGGCCCGACCGATAGAGAGACGGCGGAAGTCGCCCGCTTTCCAAGTCTGTTGGTGGGTCGCTGGCGATCTTCCGGTGCCGTTCAGCGGCGTGCATGCCGGTTCGTCGCCGGCGCCCTACCAGTCTCGCCGTACCGCGGTGGACGGTTCTGTACGGTCGTGAATGAGACGGAAACTGAGACGGGCCCGGGTTACAGCCCGTCCACGAGGTTCGTTACACAGAGCCCCTCTCCGCCGTAGAGAGATTCGCCAGGTGCTCTGCCCCGACAAGAACGCCCGCCGGGAGTCCCGAGCCAATCGACCGGCGCATCCGCCGCGCCCAGTTCTGGCAGCACGTTACGTGAGCGTCCACAAGGCATTCGGATCGACGACATATTCCAGCCAGTTCGGATCCCTTGGCTCAACTCCGATCCGAAGAGTGCGCTGTCGTAGCGCAACGGATGGGAGAGAAATGTTCGCAATCCGGCAGTGGGCAGTGGCCACCGCGGCCGCACTGCTCGTACCGCTGCCCGTCGTTGCCCAGGCGGCACCAGCAGCCGATACGGCTACGGTTACCGGCACGGTCTGGGTGGACCGCGATAGAGACGGCACCCGCGACCCAGGTGAACCTGGGCTCGGCGGGGTTGTGGTCTCCGACGGCCTGCAGGTCGCGCGTACTCGTGCCGACGGCAGCTACACACTCGCGCTGCAGGTTGACCGGCGGCTTTCCGACCTCGTCGCGGTGACGCTGCCGTCCGGATACGGGCTGCCGGTATCGGCGGCGCGCACCCCGCAGTTCTACCGCGATCTCGGCCGGCTGGCCGCCGGGGCGCACGCCAACGCCGACTTCGGACTGCTGCCCGACCCGAAGACCGCCAAGGGCGAGCCCAACTTCGTCAACCTCACCGACGTGCACGTCTATGACCCCTCGTCGGCCGAGCGGGCAACGGGCCAGTTCCAGCAGCTGAACGCGCTCGCCCCCGAGCCGGACTTCATCCTGCTGTCCGGTGACCTGACCTACAATGCCACGCCGACGGAGTTCGAGAACTACCAGTCGGCCGCGGCGTCCTCCAAGTACCCGATCTGGACCTCGCCGGGCAACCACGAGCTCAAGTACCCGACCCCGCAGGCAACGTACGCGGAAGCGATCGATAACTACCGCCACTTCCAGGGACCGGAGTGGTACTCGTTCGACTACCGCAATATGCACATCGTGATGCTCGACAACTACCGCGGCCAGAAGGAAGCCGACCAGCTGGAATGGCTGCGGCGCGACCTCGCCCAGGTCGACCCGGGCCGTGAGCTGGTCGCGGCGGCGCATGTGCCGTTCAGCGGCGGACTCACCGAGCCGAACCAGACCCCGCTGGTCGAGCTGCTGCGCAAGCACAACGTCAAGATCGTCCTGTCCGGGCACGTGCACGGCAACGACGTGGACCCCTCGACCTTCCCCGGCGGGCGACAGATCGTCACCTCGCCGGCAACGGACCCGCAGGAGGGCAGCCCCGAAGGCTTCCGGCGGATCGTCGGCACCGGCGACGGCACCATCGCCACGCCGTTCACCGCGTTCGACCGGCACCGGCAACTCACGGTCGTCAACCCCGCACCCGGCACCACCGTGCCCCGCCAGGCTTCGCCGGTGCTCATCAATGCCTACGACACCTCGACCCCACCCGCCCGGGTGGCGTACCGCGTCGACGGCGGCGACTGGCACCGGCTGCGTCCGGTAAGCCGCTGGTCCTGGACCGACGAGGACGGCCTGACCCTACGGCCCGGATCGCACCGCCTCGAGGCCGTGATGACCGACACCGCCGGAAAGACGTGGTCCACCACCAGCACCTTCACCGTGGCCACCACACCCGCCGTACGCCCGCACGCCGACACCAACTGGCCAACCCTGCAAGGGGACAACCAGCACACCGGGCAGGTGCAGACCACTGTCTCCGCCCCGTTGAACCTCGCCTGGGTCTACCACAGCGGCGGCGCCATCCTGAGCTCGTCGCCCGTGGTAGCCGACGGCGTCGCGTACGTCGGCGTGCGTGACGAGGACGGCACCGCACACAACGGCATCGCCGCGATCGACTCGGTCACCGGCCGGCAGCGGTGGCGTCAGACGACCGACGCACCCGTGGACGCCACCCCCACGGTCGCGGGCGGGCTCGTCTACGCCAGCACCGTCCGCGGCACCGTGCTCGCGCTCGACGCCCGCACCGGACACGTGGTGTGGCAGGTCCGCAACGGTGTCGGCCAGGACGGCGTACAGCGCGCATGGGCGTTCGCCGGCCCCGTCGTCGCCGACGGAGTCGTCTACCAGAGCGTCTCGACCAACACCTGCTGCACCATCTGGGGCGGCACGAACATGCTCGCCCTGGACGCGCGTACCGGCAAGCAGCGCTGGAACTTCACTCCCGCGACCGACGGCTACGGCAGTACGGACCGGCCCGGCGCGCCGACCATCGCCGGTGACCTGGTGCTGTTCACCGGGGACGGTCGTTACGTGACCGCGATCGACCGGGCCACCGGTACCGAGCGGTGGCGTCACTACCCCACCATCGCGGCGCGGTACCGCTCGGCCCCGGCCGTTTCCGCTGGCCGGGTGTATCTGCAGGGCCAGGGCAAGCTCGAGGCCCTGGACCTCGCCACCGGCAATGTCCTGTGGAAGGACGCCGACCCCGGGTACAACGAAGGCCGCGGTACCCCTGCGGTTTCCGGCTCCGTCGTTGTCTCGCCGATCGGCGCCCAGGGGATCGCCGGCTTCGACGCCGCCACCGGCCGCCGCCTGTGGACAACCACCACCGGCGGGGCGGTCGAATCGTCACCGGTGATCAGCGGCGACACGGTGTACGCGGGCGCCAAGGACGGAAAGTTCTCCGCCCTGGACCTGCGTACCGGCAAGGTCGTCTGGACGCACGCGATCGGCACCTGGGTCAACTCTTCCGCGGCGGTGTCCGGCAACCTCGTGATGGTCGGCGCCTACGACGGCAACGTGTACGGCTTCCGTAGCTGAGCGACCACGACCGGGGTCCTGCGGGCGTGATCATCGCGCCCGCAGGACCCATCAGTTCTTTCCGCGGAAGTCCGGCAGCAGCGCCCGTAGCCCGAGCGCATGCGTAAGCGGCCCAGAGTGCGCAACGGAGCGAACCGGACCGGCCTCCTCCGGCTTGCGGAGCAGAGCGCGGTGCTGGATGACCGTCTCGACGGCCGCGACGAGGTTCCTCCAGATGTGCCAGCGGTCTGCGACATGGACCGCGTCCGGGGCGCCGAGCCGTGCGGCCTCGGCGTATGCGACGGACCGGTACTCCGACTCCGTCCCGGCCAGTGCCTCGGCCGGCTCCACTCGTGCAACGACCCGTCGCTCCAACACCGCCTCGGCTGCCCGCAGATCGGTCAGCACCCGCTCCACATCCTCACGCAGCTCTTCCACCCGCACCTGCGCAGCCCTCTCCCGCGCTTCCAGCAAACCCATGACCGACGTCACCGGCCACCTCCGTGTCATCCCGACCAACGCGACGGTCCGACTCTGCCTCGATGCCATGGAGTTCATGCCTGACCAGCGGAAACCCACCGATCACCTCCGGAAAGACAACGGCTTCTCGATGGGCGCGGGACCTTGTCGCGTAAGTGGACCCATGGGACCGGTTGGGGCTACTCTGGGGCAAGTGGACCCGTGGGTCCGGTTGTTCTTTGTGAGTGGAGAGATACGAGATGAGTGTCGACGTGAATAGCCCCCCAAAGGGCTCACTTGTGGTCCTGGCGCTGGCGGCCACGGCCTATGCGCTCGCCCAGACGGCTGTGGTCCCGGCCATGACCGGGATGGCGAAGGCGCTGCATGCCAGTTCTGCGAGCGTGACCTGGGTACTGACGGGCTACCTGGTGGCGGCAGCGATCCTGACGCCCGTGCTGGGTCGGCTCGGTGACATGTTCGGCAAACGCCGTATGCTGCTCATCGCGCTGCTGCTCTTCGGCGCCGGCGCCGTGATGGCCGCTGTGGTCGGCAACATCTGGCTCGTCGTCGTGGCCCGCGTGCTCCAGGGGGCCGGCGGCGGCATCTTCCCGCTCTGCTTTGGCATCATCAGCGATGACTTCCCGCCGAACCGCAGGCCGGGTGCGCTCGGGCTGATCTCGGCGATCGCCGGTATCGGCGCCGGAGCGGGTCTGCTGCTGGGCGGTCTAATGATCGACCACACCTCGTACCACTGGATCTTCTGGTCCGGCGCGATCATGGCCGGACTGGCGATCCTGGGCGTACGGACCCTGCCCGCCAACAACAACCACGTCACAGGCAAGGTCGACTACGTCGGTGCCGTGCTGCTGGCCGTCGGTGTGACAGCTCCGCTGATCGCCCTCACCAAGACCGCTGACTGGGGCTGGGGCGACGCCCGCGTCCTGGGCCTCATCGCCGCCGGTCTCATAATCCTGGTGCTCTTCGGCCTGTTCGAACGGCGCGTCCGCGAGCCGCTGGTGGATATTTCGGTGCTCGGCCGCCCGGCGGTGCTCGCCACCAACATCACCACTTTGCTGGCCGGCTTCGCCATGTTCGGAGCCTTCGTCCTCATCCCGCAGATCGCGGAGACCCCCAGGGCGTCCGGCTACGGCTTCGGTATGGACGCGACCCAAGCGGGCCTGCTGCTCCTGCCGGCCTGCCTGCTGATGCTCCTGGCCGGGCCGCTGTCCGGGAAGCTTTCGACGAAGGTCGGCGGTAAGGTCCCGCTCGCCCTCGGCGCACTGATCGCCGCGGGCGGTCTGGGACTGCTGGCCGCCCAACACGGCTCCGTCACCACCATCGTGATCTACTCCATGGTCGTCTTCGCCGGTATCGGTCTGGCAATGGCGGCTATGCCCAACCTGATCGTGGGCGCGGTCCCGCCCTCCATGACAGGGCAGGCGACCGGAGTGAACGCCCTGATCCGTTCGCTCGGTTCGTCCATCGGTTCGCAGGTGGCCGCCACGCTCCTGGCCGGCAGCGTCACGGCCGGGACGCTGCTTCCCGCCGATCACGCCTTCACCCAGGCATTCGCCATCGGGGCGGTCGCGGCTGCCGTCGCAGGAGCTGCGGCCCTCTTGATTCCCCGCGCCGGTGCCGATCAGACGGAGCCAGGGGAGAGCGTCGCCACGTCCATTGCGGTGACCAGCGGTGGGGCACGTCAGGGAGACTGACCGCATGTCGCAGCCACAGCCCACCCCGCCCGCGTCTCTCGACGACGACTGGTCCGCACGGCGTGCCGACGCCCGCCGCAACCACGAGAAGATCATCACTTCGGCGCTGGAGGTCTTCGCCGAGCGCGGTCTGGCGGCCACGATGCCGGAGGTCGCGAGGCGCGCGGGGGTGGGGAAGGCCACGGTCTACCGCAGCTACGCGACGAAGGCCGACCTGATCGAGGCCGTCGCCGAATACCAACTGCGGTGGATGGAGCACCGGATCGCGCAGGCGCTGGCGGAGCCCGATGCCTACCGGGCGCTCACCACCCTCATGGGCGACCTGGCAGAGCGGCTCGCCGGCGATCGGGTACTGGCGGACATCGTCCCCGCGAGCATCGAGGCACATAACCGCAACATCCTGACCGAGCTCGAGGCACTGGTGAACGCCGCGAGAGAGCAGGGCAACCTCCGTCCGGAGGTCACCCTCGAGGACTTCCAGGTCCTTTTCGGCGGCTACGCCCGTCAGCTCGTCGCCATGGATATCCGCGATCCGGCCGTCTGGCGCCGCTACAGCGGGCTGATGCTGAAAGCGCTCAGCACCTGACCGGCAACGCGGCAGACGAGTCGGCGGGTTGCGCCCGACTTCAGGTCTGCTCAGGGCAGTGGGGCGGCCGCGGCCAGGGCGTCAACGATGTCGTGTGCGCGGCCGCGCGGATGTCGTGCATCGCACGGGCAGCGCAGGCCAAGCCCACGGCTGGGGGCCGAAGGGACGGCATGACCTGCACGTTCTTTCCGTGCTTGGTGTGCTTGCCTGAAGTGCGGCAACGTGCATGGAAGTCCGGACGAGTCGCAGTCGCTGTAGAGACACCAGGTCACTCCACTGCCGGGCGAACACGAGACGCGATGTCCTCCGTCGTCTCCCGCAGCCGATCGAGGTTGGAGGACTCCAATGAGAAGATCACATGGCTGACGCCTACCTCCTCGTACCTCCTCAACAGGTCCGCAGCCACGCCGATGTTGTCGGACCGGACGATGTCCTTGGCGCCACTCATCGGTCCGAAGTCCTCATCAAAGTAGACAGGTACCGCGCCGAGAAAACCCGATCGATGTCGGCGATCACCGCCGCGTACTCGTTCACTCACTTGATCGCGGAGCGGTTCGTCGAATGAGAGGCTGGACGAGTGCCATCCCGTCCTATACATAGCGGCGCGACGAATCGCTGCATCGCGGCAACGAGCCGGGCCAGGTGGTCCTGCGGGAGCCATCGTTCACGACGGCGGCAGCAACAGGACCTGATCAGGGTCGAACGCCCGAAACGTCTTGTCCACCGCAGCCGGATGGCCCTGCGGCTGCTTCTTTTCGACCGGCTCGACCTCGAACAGTCCATCCCCACCACGCATACCCTGATCATCCCGTATGAATGATCACGAAACGCACCGGGTTGCCGGTTACTGAGACATGGGCCGGGTGAGGCGCCGATGTCGGCCCCGGCGGTGGTGTCGCAGCGGGGGCCGGGCTCGGAGGTGTCGGATCCGTACGACGAGGATCATGGCCAGGACCGCGGCGGTGGCGGCGAGCGCCCCGGCGACACCGGCCGTGCGCAGCAGCCGCTCGGCGGAGGCGCCGAGGAAGTATCCGGCGAGCACGTTCCCCGTTCCCCAGGTGGCCGAGGCCGTGGAGCTGTAGAGGAAGAACCGGCGGAAGGGCATGCCTACGGCTCCGGCGGCGAAGGGCAGGAAGGATCGTACGAAGCCGATGAACCGGCCGGTGAAGACGGCGGGTCCGCCACGACGCAGCAGGAAGTCGCGGGCGTGGTCGATCCGGCCTCCAGGCTGGATCCGGTGGTGTAGCCGCTCGGCGCTGGGGCGGTGCTCGTACCAGTGGCCGATGGCGTAGCCGAGGCTGTCGCCGGTGATGCCGCCGCCGATTACGGCGGCGGTCAGCAGGGCCGGGTCGAGGTCGCCGCGGCCGGCCAGGGCTGCGGCGAGCAGGATGAGGGTTTCGCCGGGAAGGAGCAGGCCGATGAAGGCGCTGGTCTCAGCGGCGGTGATGGTGAACACCAGGACGTATGTCCACAGGCCGGCGGCCTGGATGATGTCGGTGGGGATCACGGGTCAGCCCGCCGGGCGCAGCGGCGCCGGCTGCGATTCGGGGGCTGCCGCGGGCCGCAACCGCCGGGCGGTGGCCGGCTGGTCGGCGGGTGCCGGCCCCTGCCCGGGCACCGGCACCAGCCCCGGCTCAGGTGTCGGCTGGGGCGAGGACAGCAGCGGGAGACTGCGGAGGCGGGCCGGTGCGGCGGCGCTCCCGGACGTGGCGGGCCGCACGTGCCCGGTCCGAGCCGCGGCCGCATCGGGGGCGGCCGGGCTCGCCCTCCTGGCCTGCAGGCGCCCGGCGGCATACCAGCTCACGGCTGCCAGGGCCGCACCCGCGATCGCGTCGAGCATGTAGTGATTGGCGGTCAGCACGACCGCGGCGTCCATGGACAGCGTGAGGGCCACCGCCACGACACGGACCCGCACTTTGTGCGCGGCTGCGAGGACCGCGAGCGTGATCAGCAGGTTCCAGCCCACGTGGAGGCCGGGCATTGCCGCGTACTGATTGACGAAGGCGGTGGGCTGCAGGCCGCGGTACGCGTCGGACTGCAGGGTCACCGTGTCAGTCAGACCCAGTCCGGCCGGCCGGGGCGGGGCGAGCGGGGAGGCCGCGAAGAGGACCAGGCCGATCGCGCCGGACAGCAGCATCGCCGCGGCGATCCGTATATAGACCTGGTGGTGGCGGGAGAGCAGCCACACCATGGTCAGGGCGATGACCGGCCAGTGGCCGAAGATGTAGATCCAGTTGAGCACCTGCGTGATGGCGTGGTCGTCGATCAGCGGATTCTGCAACGTGGTCTCCCAGTCGAGATGCAGGAACCGTTCGGCCGATGGCGCGAGGTCGGCGTTTCGCAGCGCGACGTTCGGGGCGCCTTCGGTGAGTCTCCGTATTCCGAAGCAGGTGAGCGCGGCTGCGACGACGACGGCCGTCTGCAGGAGCAGTTGCCGTGCTGTCCTGCCCCGGGCGAAGGCGCCGGGCGGGAGCCGTGCCGGGTCGTGGTGCGGGCGGCACGGCGGCCGGCCGGAGACCACGTCGTACAGCAGGTGTTCGGCGTGGTGGGCGCCGGGCGTCATGCCACTCATCGAGGGCCTCCCGTGCTTCCGGGCCGGCCGCCTGCCTCCGCCCTGCCGGTCGGTCACGCATCACGGTTGCGCGGCGGAAGGCGGGGCGGGCCTGGTCCGGGCGGCGGGGGTTGGGGTCAGACCACGGCGGACACCGGAGACCAGAGAGCGTCGATCTCTCGCTCGGCTGCCGCCAGGCTCTCCTTTGCAAGGGGGATCAGCTCGGCCATGGCGGGCACCACCTCGGCGAGGGTGAGTTGGGCCGTGATGAAGCGCGGCTCCAGACCCATCCCCGCCACGCCATGCGGGAGCCACGCCTCCGCGTGGTCCCAGCCTGCGCGGGGCGCCCCCTCGTTGTAACCGCCCCCGCGTGAGGCGAGCACGATGAACTCCCGGCCTCCGAGCAAACCGGTCTGCGTCTCAGTGTCGACCGACAGCCCGGGGGCGAGGAGATGGTCGACCCAGCACTTCACGCTGCTGGGCGCGGCGTAGTTGTAGAGCGGCATTCCCAGCAGGACCGTGTCGGCTTCCTTCACCTCGTTGACCAGTTCCACGGTCAGCGCCCACGACGCGGCCTGGACCGGGGTGTGCTGCTCGGGCGGCAGCCTCCGCGCCAGGAGGGTCGCCTCAGTGAGGTGCGGCTGCGGGTCGCTGCCCAGGTCACGGTAGGTGACGCTGCCGCCGGGATGTGCCGCGCGCCAGGCGTCGGCTGCCCGGGCGCTGAGTTTGCGACTGACGGAACGATCGCCCTGAATGCTTGAGTCGATGTGCAGCAGATGAGCCATTTTGTTAATCCTTGACAGGTCGTTTGTGTAAGGCAAGCCATTTATAACACACAGGTAATGCATTGGCTCGGGTAGACTGAAGGGCATGGCTTCTTCCCCCGCCAACCAGCCGGTGCACCGCTCGGCTGCCTTGCTCGATCACCTTGCGCGGCGGATGCGCCTGCGGGGGGAATCGGTGCTGGCGCAGCTCGGGCTCCGCCCACGCCACCTGGTGGCTCTCACGGTGCTGAGGGATCGGGGTGGCAGCACACAGCAGGCACTGTCCTCCACGCTGATGATGGACGGGACCAATGTCGTCGGACTGCTCAACGACCTGGAGGCCGAGCAGCTGATCGAACGGCGGCGCTCCCCCCAGGACCGCCGCCGCCACGTCGTGGAGATCACCGCAACCGGCCTCGAACTGCTCGGCAAAGCCGAGTGCGCGCTCGCCGCGGCCGAGAACGAGGTGCTCGCCGCACTCGACGAAGCACAGCGCGAGGCCCTGTACAGCCTGCTCCAGCAGGCGGCGAACGGTGAGGTAACCGGAAGCTGCACCGAGGCCTGGGCTACTAGGAGCGTGTCTCGGTAACGGGTAACTGGCTGGTCCGGGGTCGAGTACCTCGTCGACCAGGTCGGCGACGAACCGGCCGGGTGCTCCTGGGGCAGCCAGTCGTTCAGCGACGGCGGCAGCAACAGGACCTGATCAGGGTCGAACGCCCGAAACGTCTTGTCCACCGTCGCCGGACGGCCCTGCGGCTGCTTCTTTCGACCGGCTCAACCTCGAACAGTCCATCCGTCCGGCCCTCGAAGTGATCCAGGCCCAGGCCCTGCTTCATCTCTCCTGGTAGTCGTGCTCAATGCGCCAGCGGAGCCTGGCGAGGCGGACCAGCGTGGTGATCGGTGTGTCGGCGGGCAGGTCGGACAGCCAGAACTGGACCGGCTCGGCCTCGCCGGAGGGTCACCCTGCCAGCAGCCGGCACTCCGGGAGTTCCGGGCTGTCGGTGGTCTGCCGGATCTCGTGTCCGGCGGGCCGGATCCGCAAGGCCACGAAGCGGGAGTACATGCGCTTGCGGCCGGAGCGGCCCGTGCCGGGCCGGGAGCCCTCCCGCCACTGGACCGGCCGTGCGATCTTCCGGCCCGCCGCGATGACCAGCTGCTTCACCGACTGCGGCCGGTCTGGGTACTTCGGCACCGGCGGACGCCCGGTCTGCAGTACGGCTCGGCCACCGTTACCGCGTCGCCGGGCTGGGCCGACAGCGTGCGTGAGGCGCTGTTCGTCCTCGGGGATCAGGACGACGCGGTCGGTCCAGGTGGTGCGGTAGCCCTCGGTGGGCATGAGGAGTCCGGCGAGGGCGCGGCGCAGGGTGGAGCGTCCGGAGTCCCTCAGGTGGTTCGAGGCGATTCGGGATCGCAGTCGACTGGCCTTGCCCGGGTAGAGCAGTCGCCTTCCGGCATCGCCCGAGTTGACCGGCCCGGGGAAGGAGGCCAGGACCTCGGGCGGCGCCCACCAGGCGTACAGACCCGGGGCCGCGGGCAGCGCAGCGGCCGCGGCGCTCAAGGGGTGAGGCGCGGACAGTAAGTCGGCGGTGGCCTGCCGAACGGTTGGGCCATCGGCATGGGCACACCCTAGACCGCCGAAAGCCCTCGGTCCCGGCAGCAGTAGCGGGCTGCCGGGGCCGGGCTTTGTCTGTGCCGGGTCACTTCACGAAGCGGTACTTGAGGTGGGTGGCGAGGGGCGTGTCGACCACCCTGACCGTCTCGAGGTTCCGCCGCCCGGCGCCCGGTCCCTCGAAGAGCCGCAGTCCCTCTCCGAGGAGCGCGGGCACCACGTGCAGCTGCAGTTCGTCGATGAGTCCCTCCCTGAGGTACTGCTGCACCGTGCTCGCCCCGCCTGCGATGTCGACGTTCCTGTCCCCAGCGGCGGCCTTTGCCTGGTCGAGGGCGCTGTGGATGCCGTCGGTGACGAAGGTGAAGGTGGTGCCGCCCTCCTTGACCAGGGCCGGCCCGGGGCGGTGGGTGAGCACGAAGACCGGGGCCCGGAACGGCGGGTTGTCGCCCCAGAACTCCTCGCCCGTGTCGTACATCATCCGACCCATGACCACCGCTCCGGTGGCATCGAACCACTCGCGCATCAGCTCGGAGTCGCGGTTCTCCTCCCCGCCGGTCATGCCCTGGCGCTGCCGCCAGCTCGCCAGGTTGTGGATCCACTCGAAGAGCGGCTCGGCGCCGTCGCCTCCCGGGTTGTCAGGGGAGACGTTGGTGCCGGCGACGTAGCCGTCGAGGGAGATGGCCATATCCGCGGTTACGGTCACGATGGGTGCTCCTGAAGTCCTGGGATGTGCTGCCTTTACTCTCACGTCGATCGGGAACCGGCGCATTCGACATTCCCCGCGACACGCGACAGTCCCCGCCCGCCAGAGGCGGGCGGGGACCAGCGGCGAGACGCTCTACCAGGACCTTGATCATCACATCGGGCCCACCCGCGGCGTCGGCAGATCCCACAAACCATCCCGGAGAAGCGCGACCAGGCCGGACACCGCCTGCGACGCGGCAGCGCCGGCGGGCGCCCTCCCAACACGTCCTAGTTGCGTTCAGAACCTGCGAAGAACGTCAGACGTGTGCGAGGAGACGGTCCAGAGGACGCGGGACCCGGGCGAGATCCAGGTTCTCGACGAGTGAGCGTGCGTACTGGGCCTTGCGGCCGCTGTGGGTGCCCATGAAGCGGCGGAGGTGCTGCTCGACGGTGCGTTCCCGCTGGGCGGGCTGGTTTTGGAAGATGCGGAAGGAACGCAGTTCGCCCTGGGCCTCGATGACCTGCTGGACTGCGGTGGTGCCGAGGGCGCGGATCAGTTCGTCCTCGAGGTCGGCGACGCAGACGTGGAAACCGAGTGGTGCGAGGTCGTCGGGGGTGAGGGCGGAGCCGAGGCCGACCCGTTCCAGAGCGCGTCGGAAGAACCGCTCCTCCGCGGCGTCGCACAGGCCCGCCAGCTTGACGTCGAGCCCCGGAGGGCCGCACACGTCCAGAAACCTCCCGATGCTCGTCGCGCCCCCGAGCGGCACGACCGAGACGCGCTCCGCCTCCAGGTCACGGCCCTGCTGCGCGGCCAGCGCTTCGAGCGCGGCCCGGTCACTGCCCCCTTCGACGAGCACGACCGTACGCAAGGCGGAGCCGGCCGCCACCTCACGCGCGGCCACGGTAGCCGCCGACGCCCCCGCACCACCCGCCGCCCAGGCGACGACCGCCCGACGGAATCGCCCCATCTCGTCCATGGGCCCCAGTGTCGCAACGCGGGCTACTGACGGAACACCGGATTTACCGGGGCACGGCGCGGCACGGCGTCAGGCCGGGTGTCTCACCCGACAGGGGTTCAGTGGGCGATGCCGTCGATCAGGTCGCGGGCGCCCTAGCGGAGGAGGGAGACCGCTACCGAGGTGCCGAGGGTGGCGGAGTTGAGGCGGCCCGCCCATTCGTGGGCGTTCAGGACCGTCTTGCCCTGGATGAAGTTGTGGTGGTTGGTGACGATCACCGTGGCGTCGGCGGCCTGATAGGCGGGCGTGAACTTCCCAGCAAGCTCCTGCGGAGACAGTCCCGCCCGCTCGCGCAGCGACCGGATCTTTGTGTGCTCAACAGCCAGCAAATGCCTCGGCATACCGGCCAGAGAATCGCAATGAAGTCTTCATGGCAACTCTTTTCTGCATCAATCGGCCCAGGACGGCAGCGCGGGATCCGTCGCAAGTTGGGCTCGTTGTGGATCTTGGTGCATGCCGAACGTCCTACGATCACCAGCCGTCAAACCGCCATGGTCCGAGTACGCCCGTACCGGGGGATGCCTGGGCCCTGTGCGCGGGCAGCCATGCCCCTGCCGATCAAGAGGAGGCGGGCATGGTGGCCAGTTGAGATTCCCCAGTCGCAGCCACTTGATGGGGAGGCGCGTGGGTCACCCCTGAGCCGGGCGACCACCGCCCAACAGGGCCTCCCAGCCGCCACTGTAGGGCTTGGAACCTTCCGCCCTTGTCGCCCCACGTTCGTGCACGTTGGTGTCAGCGGTGGATGGCAGTCCCGCAAGGCGTCCAGCAGCGTGGACCCGGCGGGGTCGTACGCGCCGGGTCCGAGGATCTTCCCGCGGGTGGAAACGAGGACCGGGACCAGCGACTGGTCGATCACGTCAGCAATCGTCCGAGTGACCCTCAGCCTCGTGCCTCGACCTCACGCCA